>JBEHXR010000085.1:0-11686 GCA_048498595.1 Bacteroidota bacterium | reverse complement strand
TTTGTTTATTCTTTCATTAATACTCAAAAAAAATTACGAAGGTTTTAGTGCAATATTATTCAGCGGTGCAATGGCATCTGCATATTTCACAACATACGGTTCATTTACGTATTACAATTTGTTTTCGCAAGGATTGTGTTTTATAATGATGGCAATGATTGGGATTTTCACTGCAATAAAATCACTTGCATACAACAGGCAGGAAATTGCGGTTACAGGAATGGTTGGCGCTTATGCAATTCCTCTTTTAATAAGTTCGAACCACGAAAATTATGTATTGCTGTTCAGTTATATTTTGCTGATGAACGCTGGTATTTTATTTATATCGTTTAAACGTTCATGGAAAATTTTAAATCTGCTGGCGCTGATTATAACATGGAGTTTTTTTAATGGCTGGCTTTTCTTTAAATATAAAGATGCAGATAGATTTTATGCTTTTGCGTTCATGGCAATTTATTATGTTTTGTTTTTGATGAGTGCATTTGCATTTAGCATAACCAGGAAAATAAAATTAGAAAGCAGGCAGTTGCTGCATCTATTAATAAACAATTTCGCATTATACATTTCGCTGCTTTCAATTTTCGATGCAACTTCTTCCAATACAGTTGCAGCAAACGTTTCGGGAGCGTGTGCGATTTTATTTTTGATTTTTGCAATTGCAGGTAACAGTTTTTTTTACGAAGAAAAGATTCTGAACCGTATGCATTATGCAGAAGCGCTTGCTTTAAGTGTTTTATTTGTGAGCATTGAATTTAGTGGCTTAACCATTACGATGCTGTGGACATTAATTGCAATCATTGTATTTATTCTTGGCATCGCAACAAAAACTATTTGGCCGCGGTTAGCAGCCATTTCATTATTAGGTTTTACGTTATTAAAATTGATTTTGCTGGATAGCATGTCGTTTACAGCTATTCAAAAAATTGTTGCGTATCTAACTATTGGTACGTTGCTGCTGATACTTTCTTTTTTCTATCAGAAATTTAAAAAGGTTTTGTTTGCTGAAGATGAAAATAAAAAATAGCTATTGATTTTTATTGAACGGATTTTTCACTGCTTCATTAAAATCATTCCAAACTTCATTTACAATTTCTGCGGCAGGTTTTATGTCTTTTATTAGAACGCTTACTTCTCCAATCTCTAATTCGCCTTCGTCCAAATCACCTTCCAACATTCCTTTTTTCGCACGACCATGACCTAAAATTTTTGTAAGCTCTTCTTTTGTTGCACCACGTGCTTCTGCTTCGGTAATTGTTTCAAAAAATTTATTTTTAAGAAGACGAACAGGCACAACTTTTTTCATGCTTAACATGGTGTCACCTTCTTTACTGTTTATGAGTGCCTGCTTATAATTAATATGATTCGATGCTTCATCACTGCAAACAAAACGGGTTCCCATCTGCACGCCTTCTGCACCAAGAATCATCGCAGCAAACATTTGTTTGCCTGTTGCAATACCGCCTGCAGCAATAACAGGAATTTTTACTGCATTGCAAACGGCAGGAATTAAAACCATTGTTGTTGTTTCTTCACGACCGTTATGTCCGCCTGCTTCAAAACCTTCAGCAACCACAGCATCGCAACCTGCATCTTCTGCTTTTTTTGCGAAAGTGCTGCTGCTTACAACATGCACAACTGTAATTCCATGTTGTTTTAAAATTGGTGTCCAAATTTTGGGATTGCCTGCACTTGTAAAAACAATTTTTATGTTTTCATCAATTACAGCTTGAATGTGTTTTTCAATATCAGGATACAATAAAGGAATGTTTACACCAAAAGGTTTTGTTGTTGCTGCTTTGCAGTTATGAATATGCAGTTTCAAAACATCAGGATACATACTGCCGCTTCCGATCAAACCTAAAGCACCTGCATTACTAACAGCGCTTGCAAGTTTCCATCCGCTTGTCCAAACCATACCGGCTTGCACAATAGGATATTCTACATTGAAAAGTTGTGTGATTCGATTGGAGAACATTTTTAATTAGCAAATTTTCAAATGAGCAGATTAGCAAATTAAAGCTTCATATTTGATTTGGTTGTGCCAATTATTTTATTAAGAATTTTATGAAGAATGATTAATGTGCTGCAGTTAGGTACACTGTTTATTTCTTTACACAGCTCCAGCCAATAAATTACTTCATCGGTTTCTTTAGCTGCGATTTTCATTTTATGAATGAAGTCTAATTTGCTCTCTGCATTTTGTGCTTCCCGAATATTCGCACCGATTGATGTGCCTGCACGAAATAATCGACTGGCTAAATTGTATTTTCTCAATTTCTCAAGTTCGTCAGTATAAAAAATAATTAGTTTGGAAAATTCAAACGAGAGAATAACTGCCGGATTGTTTTTTATGTACTTCATATGGGTTTAATTAATTAGCTAATTTACAAATCTGCTAATTTGCTAATCGACTACCCAAAATCCAACTCTGTATTATCACCAATATTTAATGTGCGGCTTAAACCCTTTACACTGGCATCGCTGCCGATGAGAGAATTATCTATTACCACTTCAAAGAGGTTTGTATAAGAACCAATAATGCTGTCACGAACAACAGAATATTCAAGCGTAGTATTGGCTCCTACAGAAACATGCGGACCAACAATAGAATTTTTTAAACGGCATCCGGCGCCAATGCTCACCGGCGGAATGATGATGGAGTTTTCTGACTGAATATTTTTATCTATTGTGCCACCAAATTTTTTTAGTAGTGTAGTATTACTTTCAAGCAATGTTTCTTTCTTGCCGCAATCGTACCAGTTCTTTACTTTAAAAGATTTGAATTTTACGCCTCGCCGAATCATGCAATCCAAAGCATCGGTCAAATTATATTCACCGTAGCTTTTTATATTTTGCTGAAATAAATATTCAAGACATTCAAACAAAACAGGTGTGTCTTTAATTTTATAAATTCCTACCAGCGCCATGTTGCTTTTGGGTATGGCTGGTTTTTCAATCACGTGGTCAACAGAACCTTCATCAGATAATTCAGCTACACCAAAACTGCGCGGGTCATCTACTTTTTTTATGCCTAACATATTTGTGTCCGCTGCAACAACTGCTTTAATATCATAATCGCAAATCGTATCACCCAACGTTACCATTACTTCATCATTGCCAACAATTGTTTTTGTTAATTCGATGGCATGACCTGTTCCTTGTCTTTCATTTTGATAAACAAAATGACAAGTGAGCTCTGGATAGGTTTGCAAAACATATTCATGAATTTTTTCACCAAGATATCCAACAATAAAAATAAATTCATGAACGCCTGCATCATGCAATTGGTCAACAATAAAACTTAGAATTGTTTTGCCTGCAATAGGAATTAATGCTTTTGGCTGTGTATATGTGTGTGGGCGCAATTTTGCGCCTGCCCCTGCAACCGGAATTATTGCTTTCATCAGATAACATTTGTCATTTACATTTCATCAAATCAAACACCACAAAAATGACGGCGTGAAATTAGCAACTTTTTTTCGAGCTTTAATTGTGGGTTCAACACTTTATTAATTCAGATGAAATTTTGTACTCAATAATTTACTGCTATATCTTTGCACATGGCAACAATACTTAACAGTACTTCAAAATCCCGTTTTTTTGGTGAAGGCTTAACATTCGATGATGTTCTTTTAATGCCTGCATACAGCCAGGTTCTTCCCCGCGAAACAGATTTATCTACACGTTTAACAAAAACATTACAACTAAATATTCCAATGCTTTCTGCTGCAATGGATACAGTTACAGAAGCCAATCTTGCGATTGCTTTGGCGAGAGAAGGTGGCATTGGTATTCTGCATAAAAATATGAGTATTGAAAAGCAGGCAGAACTGGTAAGAAAAGTAAAGCGTAGTGAAAGCGGTTTGATAATAGACCCGATTACACTTTTTGCAGATGCAACAATTGGGGATGCATTGAGGCTGATGAAAGAAAATAAAATTGGCGGCATTCCTATCGTTGATAAGAATAATATTTTAGTCGGCATTCTCACCAATCGTGATTTGCGTTTTGAAGATGATAAGAAGAAAAAAGTTAGCGAAGTGATGACGAAAGAAAATCTTATTACTGCGCCCGATGGAACAGATTTGAAGAAAGCGGAAATCATTCTTCATAAATATAAAATTGAAAAATTACCTGTTGTTAATAAAACAGGTAAGCTTACCGGGCTTATTACTTATCGTGATATTCTTCAGTTAAAGAATTTTCCAAATGCTGTGAAAGATGATTACGGAAGATTGTTTGTTGGCGCTGCGTTAGGAATTACAAAAGATATAAATGAAAGAGCTGCTGCATTAATTAATGTTGGTGTTGATGTAGTAACACTTGATAGCGCGCATGGACACAGCAAAGGCGTGATAAACGTTTTAAAACAATTGAAAAAAACTTTTAAAGATTTACAGGTGATTGCAGGAAATGTGGGAACTGCAGCCGGCGCAAAAGCTTTAGCAGATGCAGGCGCAGATGCAGTGAAAGTTGGTATTGGTCCTGGTTCTATTTGTACAACACGCATTGTTGCAGGTGCAGGCGTGCCGCAGCTTACAGCAATTATGGAATCAGTATCAGTATTAAAAAATAAAGGCATTCCTGTTATTGCAGATGGTGGTATTCGTTATACAGGTGATATGGTAAAAGCGCTCGCAGCAGGTGCAGATACAGTGATGATGGGAAGTGTTTTTGCAGGCACTGAAGAAAGCCCCGGCGATACCATTATTTATGAAGGAAGAAAATTTAAAGAATATCGCGGAATGGGAAGTATTGCTGCAATGGCTGAAGGCAGCAGTGACAGGTATTTCCAGGATGTTGAAGATGGTTTGAAAAAATTAGTTCCCGAAGGCATCGAAGGTCGTGTAGCATACAAAGGTTACTTAAGTGAAGTGGTTACACAATTTACCGGCGGCTTGCGTGCAGGTATGGGTTATTGCGGAGCGAAGACAATTAAAGATTTGCAACAGGCAACGTTTGTAAAAATCACCAATGCAGGCATGCGCGAAAGTCATGCGCATGATATTGAAATAACAAGAGAAGCGCCTAATTACAGCAGAAGTTAAAATATTAAAAACATTATACACTTATTTTCATTTGAATACAATTATTAAAACAGGGTTGATTGGTTTTGGTCCCGGTGGAAACGTTTTTCATGCACCAATTATAAGTGCAGTACCAGGATTAGAATTAACTAAAATCAGGGCAAGAAAACCTGAGCAGATTGCATTGGCAAAAGCGCGTTATCCGCAAGCTATAATTACAGATAACAGTGATGATATTATTAATGATGCATCAATTCAACTTATAGTTATTGTTACGCCAAATGATTCGCATCATTCATTAACAAAACAAGCTTTGCTTGCAGGCAAACATGTGGTAGTTGATAAGCCATTTACCATTACTACTGCAGATGCAGATGATCTTATTCAAATTGCGAAAAGGCAAACCAGAATTTTATCTGTTCATCATAACCGGCGATATGATGGCGATTTTAAAACAATACAAAAAATAGTAAAGAGTGATGTGCTTGGCAAACTCGTAGAATTTGAAAGTCATTATGATCGCTTTAGAAATTATTTAAGACCTGGCGCATGGCGCGAGAAAGATGAGCCGGGGTCAGGGATTTTATATGATTTAGGCGCGCATTTAATCGATCAGCCATTAGTATTATTTGGTTTTCCCGAAGCAATAACAGCAGATATTCGCATACAACGCGAAGGCGCAAAAGCAACAGATAATTTTGAAGTGATCATGCATTATCCAAATTTAAAAATTACATTAAAAGCGGGAATGCTGGTTAGCCAAAATTTACCAAGATATATTTTGCTTGGCAATAAAGGCAGCTTTGTGAAATATGGTTTGGATGTGCAGGAAGCAGATTTAAAAGTTGGCTTAAAACCCGGCGATAAAACAGATTGGGGTGTTGAACCTGAAAATATTTGGGGTAATCTTGTAACTGAAATTGATGGAATGAATTTTTCAGGTAAAATACAAACTGATGTTGGCGACTACAGAGATTTTTATCAAAATATTTATGATGTCATCGTTCATAATAAACCTTTAGATATAACCGCGGAACATGCACGCAACATTATTCGGGTTATTGAAATAGCCATACAAAGCAATAAAGAAAGAAGAACGATTGAGTGCATTAATGAATTTATATAGCCTTATTCATACAAAAAATATGGCATAGAATTGAATGAATTTTAATTATGCCTCGTCCATCAAACAAAGAAAAAAAACAACCCAAAAAAACGCAGGCAAAAGTTGTTGCGCTGTATAAAGGCAACGAATCTCCTGTAGAAAAACAAACTACATTACAGCAAGCCATAGCGGCGGAAAAAAGCGGAGACCTTGAATCAGCCGAAAAATTATATAAACAAGAAATAGGTGAAAAAGCATTTAATGCATCTGTTTACACAAGGCTGATGATTGTTTACCGCAAACAAAAAAAGTACAAAGAAGAACTGCAGCTAATCAATCAGGCGCTACAACATTTTAAAGAGCATCAAGAGAAATTATCATCAAATAAAACAAGCAACGCAGCCATAAAAAAATTAAGCAATAGTTTAAACAAAAGTCTTGGTTTAACTGATAAAAAAGGAAACGCTTTATACGAACCTGAACCAATTCCTACCTGGAAAAAAAGAAAAGCCACGGTTGAGAAAAAATTGAAAAAAAAACAGAGTTAGAAATGCTGAAAAATGGAAGGTGAAAATAATTTGATAATTATATTTTCATTACTTCAGGATTTACAAAATTTGGGATAGCATTGTTTTTATAAAACTCAATTATATTTTCTGCTGCTAACCTGCTCATTCCATTTCGCGCTTCAACGGTTGCAGAACCAATGTGCGGTAACACTGCAACAGTAGGCATGTTTAATAAAGGATTGTCTGGCTGCATCGGTTCCGGATTCGTAACATCTAAACCTGCGCCCCAAATTGTTTTATTGTTTAATGCTTCAATTAAATCTACTTCGTTATGTACACTGCCTCTTGCTGTGTTTATAAAAATAGATGTTGGTTTCATTTTATTAAACGCAGCTTTATTAAAAACACCTTTTGTTTCTGCACTTAAAACGCTATGCACAGATAAAACATCGCTTTGTTCAAGCAACTCATCAAAGCTTACATATTTTGCGTTTAATAATTTTTCTGCTTCTGTATTTCTGTTTCTGTTATGATAAATCACATTCATTTCGTAAGCACCCTTACAACGTTTTGCCATTTCAATTCCAATGCGCCCCAAACCAAAAATGCCAAGTGTTTTATGTTTTAATTCGACGCCTAAATTAGAAGTTGGCGTAAAATGTTTCCATTCATCCTTCTCAATTTTTTTATGCATGAAAAACATTTTTCTTGATACGGCTATCATCAGTCCAAAAGCAATGTCTGCAGTAGCATCTGTTAGTACGCCGGGTGTGTTGCCAACAGGAATGCCAAGCTTTGTTGCTTCAGCAATATTTATATTATCATAACCAACACCAAACTGAGATATAATTTCAAGGTGACTGCATTCATTCAAAAACACTGCATCAATTTTTGCAGTTAGCGTACAAAGCAGTGCGTTGCATTCTTTTGCATTTTTTATAAGCGCATTTTGCGGAATTGGGTTTTCATCATTCCATATTACAACAGTAAAATTTTCTTTGCGCAACATATCAATACCAATGGATGGAATTAAGCTGCTCACAAACACTTTTATATCATTCATCTTTTTAAATTACTTATTCAAATTTAATTTAGATGATTTTGATTTGAAGTGTTTTTTACTTTGCAAGCTTTATCACCACTTGCCAAAATTAATCTACGCCTGCCTTTGGTTTTTTACCTGCACCTTTTACAATGTTATAAATGGATGCAAGAATAAAAATTATTCCAAGAATTGTTACAACAGATGAGCCTGCCGGAAAATCGTAATGGAACGAAAAATTCAATCCAAAAAAGCTTGCAAGCACACTTATAATAATTGCAATAACAATTACCATTACTTTATTTCTTGAAACCAGAATTGCAGATACTGCAGGAATAATCAAATAAGAAAAAACAGGTATAACGCCATTTATTTTTACAGCAAATACAATAGCCAATCCAATTGAAATATAAAAAAGAAAATTCCAGATATTGAAAATGCCGACAAGATGATTTTCTCCGTTCTCAAACGATTCTGTTAACGTGAAAAACTTTTTATAAAATATAAGATGCATTAAAGTAATTGCTCCAAACACAATTCCTAAAGTTGCAATCTGCTGCCAGCTTACAGATAAAATATTTCCAAATAAAACCTCTTGTATATCTGAATCTCCATGCGGTGTTTTTGAAATAAGCAACACCGTTAACGAAGAAGTAAATGCATACAGAATACCAATAATTGCTTCTTGCTTTAAACGCTTATCCCGAATGTTTATGAATGACATTAGCAATGCGCCAACTAAAGTAAAAATGAGTGGTATGGAAGTTAGTCCTGCTCCGATGAATGCGGCAAATGCAACGCCCATTGATGATATTTGACCAAGTGCAAGATCAACAAAAACAATTCCGCGACCTACTACGTGCACACCAAGATAAGACAATAAAATGCCTGTAATAAGTGCGGCTGAAAAAGCCTGCACCATAAAAGGCAATTGAAACATATCAAACATGATCTGAATTTTTCTTTATAATATTTTATTTAAGTGCCGACGTTAAAAGATTTATATCATAATCAAACAGGTCAAAATAATTTTTTATGGTTGGAAATGCACCTGTTTCCGTTGCCATCGTTAAAACTTTTACCCCGGTTTGTTTTGCAACCACATCAGATGATGAAGTAGAAAAATATGGCGAAGAAATAATTACTTTAATATTGTTCGATTTTATTTCGTTGATCACTTTTACCAATTGTGAAGGTGTTGGCGGAATGCCGGGTTTTGGCTCCATAAAATCTACAACCTCCAACCCAAACCGTTTTTCAAAATAAACCCACTCATTATGATAAGCAATAATTTTCGTGCCTTTAAATGGCGCCATTTTCGCTTCCCAATCTTTTAATTTATCGTCGATGTTTTTATAAAAAGTTTGAAGGTTCGCTTCAAAGATTGCCTTATCTGCAGGGTCAATTCTTTCCAAACCATTCGCAATATTTCTCGCAATTACTTTACCGTTTAAAGGATCGAGCCAATAGTGCGGGTTGCCATAAATATGAATATCACCTTCAGCCCTGTTCGCAGCAGTTGGTACCTGGTACAATCCAATTCCTTCAGATGCATCAACATATCCTGCAGAACCTTTTTGAATTTTTGTGTTTCTTGAGCTTGCCAATAATTGAGGTGACCATCCAATTTCCAAATCAAGACCAATCGTTACAAATAAATCTGCATTTGATAAGCTGATAATATAACTTGGTTTTGGATCTACAAAATGCGGATTTTGATAACCCGTTGCTATAGATGTTACAGATACTTTATCGCCGCCAATCATTTCTGTTATACTCTTTAAATCGGTAAGTGTAGTTACTACTTTAATTGTTTTTGCGTTTGCTGATTGAAAAATAAAAAATGCAAATGCAGCAAACATTGATATTCTCTTCATAAAATTCATTTTCAAATTTTCAAATTGATATTATTTTCAAATTAATATTGATGCGCACCATGTGCACCAATTACAAAAATCCATCTTAACCATGCCTGGTAAAATCTTGATGAAATATTATCATCTGTTGTTTTTGCTTCTACTTCAATTTTAGAAAATTCTGTTGCATACCAGCCATAAGTAAGCGAATAAGCTTGCTCTTTAATTGAAGTGTTGTAAGGCTTTTCACCATAATCATACCTGCCTGTAAGAAATGTTCTTTTTGCTAATTGATATTCTAAATAAGAATACAAGCCAACCGCGTTTACTGAATTATTTTCTGTTTGATTATTGTTGCTATAGTAAAATTCGCTTTGCCATGTAAGTGAATGATACGTGTTTAACTGAACGGGTTTGTATTTGTATGTAAGATCGCCCGCAAGAATGTTTGTTGTGCGTGCGGAATCGTTAGGTCCGGAAATTCCAGTTATACCTAATTCAAGTGTTGCATTATCTGTTAATGTGAAAAAGTTTTTTAAATGACCAAGATAAACGAAATGATTGCCCTGGCTTCTCGCAAACGCCGGTGATTCAGAAAAACCGGATGTAACCTGCGCAGTTAACTCCTGGTAAAATGCTTTGTTAGGAACAAGCCAGCTTAATGAAACACCTTCATCATTCAATCCTTCTTCACCAAATAAATTCACGTACGCGTTTGGTAAATCAATAAATGGTAATGCATGCGGATGTGTTGGATTTATTCTGCCTACATCTTCTCTGAATTTACCTGCTTTTAATTGCAACTTCGCAGGTAATGAAAGCGTAGTTAAATATCCTTCTTCAACAGCAGCACCATATTTGCCGGTTACAGGATCTCTGCCAAACGTGAGAAAAAAATCACCGCGGATATATGGGTCAACAGTTGCCTGTAAAGAAATTTCTGTTTCATTCAAATACATATCAAAGTTGCGGCTGCCTTTGCTGATGTATGAACCCTGGAAATCTCCAATCACACCAATATCAGGATTGAATGTAAGACTTGAACGCGTTTGTGTACCTGTTGATTGATCCGGTTGTGGTTGCGTTTGTGATTGTTGCATTTGTTCTTCAACCTGTTTCAACAATGCAGAATCAGAAGTATTATTAGATGTAGTATCCTGTGAAAAAATTGATGTTGCCTGACATGCAAATGTCAATAACAGGAATATATAAATAGCAGGTTTTAATTTTTGTTTACATTTCACGTAAAACTTTTTAGCTTAAATGATTTAATTAAATCAAAATTTTTATTTCCGATATAAAACTGTTAAGCTAAAAAGGGAGGTGCTCTGTCTGAAGTTTTAAACAGATATAAATGCGGGATGGAAGTTTTAATGTAAGTAAAAAGGGTGAGCTGCCCGCGAACAACAGGAAATATTTTAATAAAGTCAGGTGTTGCAAATGCAGGAAGCATTAATTGCAATGCAGTGCAATATGTGTGAGAGATGTTTATTGCGCTTAACCCTTTTGTTGTTTCAACAGGATAATTATGGTTGTGGAAAGCAGCGTGAATAAGTTGCCCTGTGCCTGAGCCTAAGAAAAATACCGTTATAAAAAACACGGCAGAAAATTTCTTTATTATTTGCTGCATAAAACTTTTGCAAAATAAAGGTATCGTTTCCGTATTTAATAAGCCATTAAAACCTAAATCGCATGGTTCCTTGAATTTGCCATGTGAATATATTAGCTTTCTTGCTGCCAGCCAACCTTCAATTATATTTGTGGCGAAATATTGTTATGACCATTCACCGGGAAGGATACAAAATTATTGCGGTTACCGTACTGCTTTTTGCGCTGATAAATATTCTTTCGTTTTATTTCTTTAACGGACCGTGGCGCTGGCTGGCATTGCTTATTCTTGCTTTAAGTTTTTTTGTGGTGCTTTTTGTGGTGCTTTTTTTTCGCGTTCCAAAACGTAATCTTACTTTTTCTGAAAATAAAATTGTTGCACCTGCTGACGGTAAAGTGGTGGTGATTGAAGAAATTACAGACACAGAATATTTTAATGACAGGCGCATACAACTCAGCATTTTTATGAGCCCTGTAAACGTGCATTTAAATCGCGCACCCGTTAGCGGCACCGTTGTTTATAATAATTATTATAAAGG
>JBEHXR010000084.1:0-11708 GCA_048498595.1 Bacteroidota bacterium | reverse complement strand
CTTCAAAAAGTACAGATGACATTTATAAAATCATTCATCAAAATAATGCAAAGCCTTACAATGTTGTTGAATTGATTGAATGTATTGTTGATGCAAATTCTTTTGAACAATTCAAAGAAGAATATGGTAAAACAATTGTTTGCGGTTACGCGAGAATTGAGGGTTGGGCAGTGGGAATTGTTGCGAATCAAAGATTGATTGTGAAAACAAAAAAAGGAGAGATGCAATTGGGCGGTGTTATTTATAATGATAGCGCCGATAAAGCCGCACGTTTTATTCTTAACTGTAATCAGAAAAAAATACCATTGGTTTTTTTGCAGGATGTTACCGGCTTTATGGTGGGCAGTCGCAGCGAGCATGCAGGTATAATTAAAGATGGTGCTAAACTCGTGAATGCAGTTGCTAATTCTGTTGTTCCAAAGATTACAATTATAACAGGCAATAGTTATGGCGCGGGTAATTATGCAATGTGCGGCAAAGCCTATGATCCAAGATTTATTTATGCATGGCCAAGTGCAAAAATTGCAGTGATGGGTGGAGAGCAGGCTGCAAAAACTTTATTACAAATCCAATTAAGCGGTAAGCAAACAAGCCAGGAAGAGCAGCAAAAATTATTGAATGAAATTACCTCGCGTTATGAAACACAAACTTCGCCATATTATGCAGCAGCGCGTTTATGGGTTGATGATATTATTGATCCCGCTGATACGAGAAAATTAATTAGTGAAGCAATTGCTGCTGCCAATAATAATAATACAGATATAAAAAGTTTAAAACTTGGTGTATTCCAGGTGTAAAGTTTCAGGTCTTATTCTGAGCGTTCTTACCAGGCTTATCTTTTCGAACCTGCATATCAAAACAATATTTCTTTCCAACCGGAACCTGCATATCAAAACAACGTATTAAATAAATAGTTCAATTAAAGGAACGAAGTTTCTCTTTCTTTCTTTAGAACATTAAATAAATTTTTTACATTAGACTATCCATTTAAAAAAATCTCCTCTATGAAACAAATTCTGCGCTGCCTATGTATTGCAGCCACAATTATGCCTGCATATTTTTCTTCAGCACAGGTAACAAAACTTGCCAACAATAATAATATTACTGCTGGTATAACACTTGGCAGTATTGCTGTTATGATTGACAGTAAAGATTCGCTTTGGAAAACAGATGGCACAGCATCAGGAACAAAAAAATATGTTACCAATGTTGCTGTGGATTCAAACACAAATGTTGTGCTGTATAATGGTAAACTGTATGCTGCCGGCAAAGATGCTGCACATGGCAGCGAGTTATGGGTTACAGATGGAACATCTGCCGGCACAAAATTGATAAAAGACATAAATTCCGGAAGCGCCAGTTCCTCGCCTTCAGAATTTTTCGTGTTTAATAACACAATGTATTTTTTTGCAAAAACAAGTTCGAAAGGAAAAGAGTTATGGAAGTCCGATGGCACAGCAAGCGGAACAGTTTTAGTAAAAGATATTAACCCGGGAACTGGTGACAGTTATACTTCATCAACCTATTTTTTTACCAATAACAACATACTTTATTTTGTTGCTAACGATGGAACACACGGCAATGAATTATGGAAAACCAATGGAACCGGCGCAGGCACTGTTTTAGTTAAAGATATAAACCCCGGCACCGCTTCATCTAACTCAAGCGGCTTTACAGCGCTTGGAACACAGGTTATATTTAGTGCTGATGATGGCACTCACGGTGCCGAGTTATGGAAGACGGATGGAACTGCTGCCGGAACTCAACTTGTAAAAGATATTGCATCAAGTTTTCCAGGCTTTGGCTCAAGTCCATCTGGTTTTTTTGAATTTAAAAACAAGCTTTATTTTACTGCTTTTGATCTTTCTACCGGAGGAGAAATGTGGGTAACTGATGGAACAACAAACGGCACTCAGCTTGTGAAAGATATTAATCCCGGAACAAACAGCTCAATACCCGTTCTTGCAACAGCAATAATAATTGGCAACAAATTCTATTTCACTGCAACGACTGCCGCTAACGGCACTGAGCTTTGGAAATCTGATGGCACAACAAACGGAACTGCTTTATTTAAAGACATTAACCCGGGCAAAGCAAGTTCCAATGCATTCTTGTGGCCGGATTTTTTTGGTGGTAATGGTGCCGGATTTCAGCATACAAAATTATTCAATGGTAAAATATTTTTAGACGCAAACGACGGCACACATGGTACTGAATTATGGATTACAGATGGTACCGGTGCAAATACTAAAATGGTTAAAAATATTAACCCGGGTTCAGCATCATCCTTAGGAAATGCATTTAATTATTTTTATACAAGTACCAACTTATATTTCGCTGCAAATGATAGTACGCATGGTAATGAACTTTGGAAATCAGACGGCACAAATACAAATACCAAGATTATAAAAGATATTAACCCGGGCACTAAAGCATCATCTCCAATGTTTCTTTATGTGATTCTGAAAAACCATCTTTTATTTACTGCAGATGACGGCGACAATACAAACAAAAAAACAGATTTATACCAGTTAAATGCAACAGTTGATACGCTTTCTTTTGCAAGAGAAAATGCTGTTGTAAATATTGCGCCGGATGGAAGATCCTTCTATATTTATCCTAATCCTGCAACTGATAATTTATCTGTGGTAATTAATAACACAAGCGGGAAACAGGCTGCTATAGTTATTACAGATGAAAACGGCAGACAATTATACAGGCAGCAACTAAATAATATGATGGGCAATTCTCAGTATAAAATAGATGTTCATTCGTTTGCCAGTGGCTTGTATTATTTACAATTAATAACTGATAAAGGCGTAAAGACCCAGAAGTTTATAAAGAACTAAAAATTTAACAGGTATTAACCACTTTTTTATTCTCACTCAAGGAGTTTCGACAGTTTTATGAAACTTCTTGAGTGATTTTTTTTTGCATTATTCTTAAATTTTTCATTGTTCAAAACCATGTAAAAAATTTTGGCAATGATTTTGATTTTCTATCCTCGTTATATCATTTAAAAGATTATTGTTATTAAGCATCATTTAGAAAAATCAAATGTTGTTTTATGAAGACCGATATTTCTTTTGACGTAAGTTTTGATTACACGTTATCAGAAAACATTACACTTCATCTTAGCGCAAACGTGCAACCGCAACATTCTACTCCGCATTATACTATTTCAAATTTTCATTTCCAGGAAAGTCTCACAGGCAAACCTCTTTTAAACGATATTGATATTATGGCAATCAAAAAAGAGAATGGCATAAGTTGGGTGCATACAGATTCGCGCAAAGAAACAATGCTGAGTGCAGCTATCGGTAAAGCGATTGAAGAAAAAATCAATGTTGAATTTGCTAATGAAGAAACTTAAAACTATTCTACCGTTTTTTTTAATATTTAACAATACCTGCTTTAATTTCTTAATGCATAAACATGTTAGCTAATTTAAGATTTTACATGCGGAATATGTGTGTCTAAGAATTGATTATTGCTGTTGTTCCAGTCATCAATTATCTGGTTCCTGGAATTATTAATATTTGTGTTGAGCTGATTATAGGTATTGATGGAACTATTGTAATCATTCACTGCTTTATTGTAAGCATCAACATCCTGTTTGGTTAAATTGTTTTGCCCTTTTGCATCTGTTGCCTGTTTTATTTTATTAAAGTTTTCTTCTTTTAAAAAGAAATCAGTCACTTTTGGCAAATCATTTTCTGCAAGTTTTTGATAAAACTGCAAAGCACGTTTACAAGATTGTGCAAGCGAATGATCTCCCTGGAAATTATCTAAGCTATCCAATGCCACAAGTCCTTCTTTTGCATAACTATCCAAAGCATTGCGGGCTTCTTCAAGACCGGTTAATTTTTTTTGACTGATAGCCTTTGTTATTTCTTCATCCTGCCAGTTACATTTAAAAAATAACAAGTAAAGCTGATCCCTGTAATGATTTATTTTATCTGTTAACTCCATATTTTCAGATATCTCATTTTTTACATCAACCACTTTAACGTTATACTTATCAGCAAAATTCTTTTGGGCTAATTGAACACTATCGCCGGCTTGCTTTAATTTTTCATTTGTTTTTTCCTGCAACAAAATATACAACTGCATTTCATCAAAAGATTGTTCAATCAAATCCTCCATGTTCACAAGATGCGCGTAGTCATCATTAAAAACTTTGTAACAAATGTCAACGTAATCCATGGAGCTTTTTCTCAAAGAATTGTCGCCTTTGTAGTATGGCAGATCAGCAATTTTATATTTACAATCAAGAATGCTTTGCAATGTTTGCTGGCGCATCTTTTCAACTTTTCTTGCCCTGCCGCTGTGTGCAACGGCGCTCATGTAAGCAAGATAAGTTTTATCCATATCCATTTCCGCTTTAGAAATAGCGGTCATGTAATCGCCGGGGTTATCAAAGTTTTGTGCAGAAATTTTTTTTGCACTTGTAAATAAACATGCAGCGAGTAATAATACTTTAAAACAAAAGGTTGAATTAATTTTCATGCAATCGGGTTTTGGTTTTAGTTAAGCAGTTAAAATTTAGTTCAAATAAAATAAAAATATTTGAAATGAATATTACAATTGACGGAAGTAACAAATTTTATTTTGCCATCGAAGAAAGCAAGTCGTAACTGATTTTTACATACGCGTCTCTCGAAAGATAATTAATGAAAGATTCATTTATGGACTGCGAAGAACTATCTGTTTTAAGTCTTTCTAAATCGTACGCATTATTTGCTACTGAATAAAACCTTGTATAATGTGCAGTATCGAAAGTTGTTTCAAGCGAATCGTTTTGATAATCTGCCAAAGCTTCTTTCCAGTAGAGTGATACATCTGCAGGCGCATTCATTATTTTATATTGATGAATGTACGTTTCAAGTTGCTTGAAAAATTTAATTGTATCTGCATCTTGTTTTGCAAGTGATTGTAATGTACTAACCGGAAGCGGAGGATAAGGCATATAATATTTGTTTGCATCGATAGTTGTTGGTTTCAAAGCATGCGGATCGTCTGATTCCCGTTGCGGATCGGCTTCTAAAAAATCAGGTAAAATAATATCTGGTTTAATGCCGGTGAATTGCGCAGTTGTTCCATTTATGCGATACAATTTATCTGTTGTGATTTTTAAATAGTTTGCTGCTTGCTGCTGACCGTTATATTTTTCAAGATCAACCGTTGTATCAAGCGGCAAAACAATCTGACCTGTGGCTTTTCCATAAGTTGGCGAGCCGACAATTAATGCTCTGTGATAATCCTGCAAAGCTCCAGCAACAATTTCCGAAGCAGAAGCGCTATAACCATTTACCAAAACCAATAATGGGCCATCATAAATAGTTCCGCGGTTTACATCTTTTAGCGTAATAATTTTTTCTTCGCTGCGCGTTTTAATTTGTTGGACAGGTCCCGCATCAATAAAAATTCCGGTGAGTTCAACCGCTTCATCAATAGAGCCGCCACCGTTATAACGCAGATCTAAAATCAACCCTGAAATATTTTCTTTTTTTAGTTTTAAAATTTCTTTTGCCACATCATTTGCGCAACCGTTGTCGCCGGTGTTTTCATCTTCCCAATTGTTATAAAATGCAGGTAAAGAAATATAGCCGACCGTTTTAATTCCTTTCAATAAAAAGCTTTTTACTTTGTTGTCATCATCTGCATCTGTTTCCTCTTTCATTAACGTTACAGTTCGCAAAGTGCCATCAGCTTTTTTCACTGTAATGGTTATTTTATCATGATTACTTTGTGAAAAAATTTCACTTACCTCACGTGCATCAGCATCAGAAACATCAATAGCACTTTGACCTTCCCATTGCAATGTTTGAAACTTATCGCCTTTATTTAAAACGCCGCATTTGAATGCGGGACTTCCCGGCTCAAGTCCATTTATTAATACGCCTCCGGCATCATCTTCTTTTATAGCAAAGCCAAAACGAAATCGCTGGTTGCCCAGTTCACTTTCGAAATTTTCTTCTTCTGTTAGTGGAAAAAATTCTGTGTGCGGATCAAAACACACGGCGAGTGCTTTGCAATATTCATTTGCAACAAATTGTTCAACACCGCCAGGTGCTTGTGTGATGCGAGCAATATTTCTTTTATAAACAGATTGTGTTTTTTTCTGAAAAACTGTTTGTGCACTATCTAAAATTTGCTTTAGGCGCGCTGTATTTTTTTGAGAGATATTATCGTTTAATTCAAGCAAATCGTTCAGCACGTCTAACTTCAGTTTTTTATAAAGTTTATTGTGCATCGAGGCCGCATCTGCAGGATAAGAAGAGTCTTCTGCAACAGTAAATTTTTCCGGCAATAAATAATTAAAATGTTTTTGGGCGATGTTATCAATCATTGTGTCTGCCTGCTGCAATCGTTTAGAATAAACGCTTATCACCAATTTCAAAAAATCATTTTTCTTCTGTTTTATTTCATCGTCTAATTGAAGTTTGTAAACAGAAAATTGGTTTATATCTTCTTTATTAAAATAGATGTGATCCTCATCAAGCTGTTCTAAAAATTGGTTGAAAAAATCAGCAGATAAACTATCATTCAAAGTTCTTGGCTGCACATGAAATTTATCAACCATTCTTGTAATGATAAATGCATCTGTAACAGCCGAATTTGGGGGTTGAGAAAATATTGCATCAGCATAAAACAATAAAATGAAAATTGCAGAAAGTTTTGTTAAGCGTGAACAATGTTGAGGCATGCAGACAAATAAACGATAATTATAAATTGGTATTGCGATTATTTATACGCAAAAAATATAGCCTTGTAATCAATAAAATAATCCCAACTGCCATAAATAAAAAATGCCTTCTACCAGGAAGACATTTTTTTACGATTAAATGAAAAGTTGTTATTAAAAGCGAAACGTAAGACCGCCGCTTGCTATATATCTTCCATAACCTGCTTCAAGAAAAAACCCGGCATTGGGCGACATATTAAATCTTGCACCAATGGAAACCTGGTAAGCGAGATCCGTAATATTACTTCCGCCCAATAATGCCTTACTGCCATCCGGGTATAAATAATCTTCGTTGTGCGTGCTTATACCTATTGCAGTACGTATGTAAGGGCTTACTGTTTCGTAACTTGGAAAATATGTCATCATATTAAACAGAACACTCCAGCTTTTTATATTTCCGTTGAATGCCGGAATATTTCCGTTCGAGCTAAAATCATAATAAGGAACGCTCACTTTTCCATAAGTACCCATTACGCCAATGCTGCTGTACTTGCTAAATTGAAAATCTAACGCACCCGTTACAGGACCTGTTTGCGTAAACTTGGTTCCTTCGTAAGCATTAACCGCACCATTAAATTGGCTGGGGAAATAATTTTTGTCGAGATTGGGATAACCATAGCCAAAACTCAGATTTATGGTTGGTCGATAGGTTTGTTGTCTTTGCCTCGGGTAGCGTTGGTACCTTTGCATGGGGCGTGGAGGAGGTCGCCTGTAACCTCTTTGAATATAGAAGCCGCCCCCATACATTTGCGCTTCGGTAATACCGGAAATAAGGATGAACAGCACGGCAAGGATTGTAGCTTGTTTTTTCATTCTCTGATTTTCGTTTGAGACGTTAGTGTTTTTTTAAAGTTTAAAATTTAACGAGGCTTATAGTTGTTAACCTTTTCTAAATAAAATACATGCCCTTATGGGATAAAAAATTAGTTCTTATTTATATTGTGACTTTTTATTAATTTTGCCCTCCTTAAATTTTTGGGTATATTGGCAAAGAAGCAGGCGGCAATGGCCATTAAAATCGCAGGCTTTATAAATTCAATGTTTAAAGAACCTGTAAGTTCTGCCCGAATTATTGTTTCCGGAAAACTATCAATCAGATATGTCATCAACTAAAGTGCAAAACAGAATCAGCTTTGGAAAAACAAAAAACTTAGCTGAATCACCAGATTTATTAGATATTCAGTTAGAATCTTTCAGGGAATTTTTCCAGTTAGAAACTACTCCCGACAAGCGTAATAATGAAGGCTTGTTTAAAGTATTCAAGGAAAATTTTCCGATTACAGATACCAGGAACATTTTCGTTCTTGAATTCTTAGATTATTTTATTGATCCTCCGCGCTACACCATTGAAGAATGTATGGAGCGTGGTCTTACATACGCTGTTCCGCTTAAAGCTAAATTGCGTTTAAGCTGTAACGATGAAGAGCACGTGGATTTCCAAACCATCGTTCAGGATGTGTTTTTGGGAAATATTCCTTACATGACCCCGCGCGGAACATTTGTTATCAACGGCGCGGAACGTGTGGTTGTTTCTCAGCTTCACCGTTCACCGGGTGTATTCTTCGGTCAGTCAATCCATCCAAACGGAACAAAAATTTATTCTGCACGTGTAATTCCTTTTAAAGGCGCATGGATGGAATTTGCAACAGACATTAATAATGTAATGTATGCTTACATCGACCGTAAGAAAAAATTCCCTGTAACTACGTTGCTTCGTTCTATTGGTTTTGAAACTGATAAAGACATTCTTGAATTATTCGGAATGGCTGATGAAGTAAAAGCAGATAAGAAAACACTTAAAAATTATATCGGTAAAAAATTAGCAGCACGTGTTTTAAGAACATGGGTTGAAGATTTTGTGGATGAAGATACCGGTGAAGTAGTTTCCATCGAGCGTAACGAAATCGTAATGGAGCGCGACACCGTTCTCGATGAAGATGCTATTGAAATGATCGCTGAGCTTGATGTAAAAAGCGTTTTCATTCAGAAAGAAGATGTAGGCGGAGATTATGCCATCATCTATAACACATTAAATAAAGATACTTCAAACAGTGAACTCGAAGCTGTTCAGCATATCTATCGCCAGTTGCGCGGTGCTGATGCTCCGGATAACGAAACTGCCCGTGGTATTATTGATAAATTATTCTTTAGCGATAAGCGTTACGATTTAGGTGAAGTGGGTCGTTATAAAATCAACCGCAAACTTGCCGTAACACAAAAACTTGAAACAAAAGTTTTAACTAAAGAAGATATTATTGAAATCATTAAATATCTCGTTCGCTTAACCAATGCGAAAGCGGAAATTGATGATATCGACCATTTGAGCAACCGTCGTGTTCGTACTGTTGGAGAACAATTGTACGCACAGTTTGGTGTTGGTCTCGCACGTATGGCGCGTACCATTCGTGAAAGAATGAACGTTCGCGATAACGAAGTATTTACACCGGTTGATTTGATTAATGCAAGAACACTTTCTTCAGTTATCAATTCATTCTTCGGAACATCACAGTTATCTCAATTCCTTGACCAAACAAACCCGCTTTCAGAAATTACACACAAACGTCGTATTTCAGCTTTAGGTCCCGGCGGTTTAAGCCGTGAACGTGCAGGCTTCGAAGTTCGTGACGTACACTATTCTCACTACGGTCGTTTGTGTACAATTGAAACGCCTGAAGGTCCAAACATTGGGTTGATATCAACATTGTGCGTGCATGCACAGATAAATGAAATGGGCTTTATCGAAACACCTTATCATAAAGTAAAAGATGGTAAGGTTGATATGAAAAAGCTTACTTTCTTAAGTGCAGAAGAAGAAGACACCGCAAAGATTGCGCAGAGCAGTGTTCCTGTTGATGATCATGGAAATTTTGTTGAAGACAGAATTGTCAGCCGTCAAACGGGTGACTTCCCGATTCTTGAAAAAAGCGAAGTAGAATATATGGACGTTGCACCAAACCAGATTGTTGGTTTAAGTGCTTCGTTAATTCCGTTCCTTGAACATGATGATGCGAACCGTGCATTGATGGGTTCAAACATGCAGCGCCAGGCAGTTCCGCTTATTCGTCCTGAATCTCCAATTGTAGGTACAGGCCTGGAAGGAAAAGCAGCACGCGATGCAAGAATTCAAATTCATGCGGATGGTGATGGCGTTGTTGAGTATGTTGATGCAAGAGAAATTCATGTTCGTTATAAAAGAAATGACATTGACCGTTTGGTAAGTTTTGAAGATGATTTAAAAGTGTACAGGCTTACTAAATTTATCAAAACAAACCAGTCGACTTCTATTATATTAAAACCTGCGGTTAGAAAAGGACAAGCCGTTAAGAAGGGCGATTTCTTAACTGAAGGTTATGCAACAAAAGACGGTGAACTCGCATTGGGTCGTAACCTGCAGGTGGCATTCATGCCGTGGAAAGGTTACAACTTTGAAGATGCTATTGTAATCAGTGAAAAAGTTGTTCGCGATGATATTTTCACTTCAATTCATATTGATGAATTTGAATTGGAAGTTCGCGATACAAAATTGGGTGAAGAAGAATTAACGCCTGATATTCCAAACGTATCTGAAGAAGCAACAAAAGATTTGGATGATAATGGAATCATTCGTGTGGGTGCACAGGTGCGTGAAGGTGATATCTTAATTGGAAAGATTACTCCAAAAGGTGAAAGCGATCCAACGCCGGAAGAAAAATTGTTACGTGCAATTTTTGGTGATAAAGCGGGTGATGCAAAAGATGCATCTTTAAAAGCGCCAAACGGAACAGAAGGTGTTGTTATCGATAAAAAACTTTTTCAGCGTGCTAAAAAAGATAAGAACGGAAAGGTGCGCGAAAAAGCATTGTTGGAAAAAGTTGAAAAAGTACATGAGAAAAATGTTGAAGATTTAAAAGAAGTGTTGCTCGATAAATTGCAAACACTTTTAAAAGATAAATCTTCTGCAGGCGTTAGCAATAACTTTGGTGAAATGCTGATTGGTAAATCTGCAAAGTTCAATGCGAAGAATTTGGCTGCGATAGATTATCAAAATGTAAATCCGTTAGGTTGGACAGGCGATGCAGATGTTGACGACCGCATTAATACTTTATTGCACAACTTCAACATTCGTTACAACGAAGAATTAGGTAGATACAAGAGAGAGAAATTTAATATTTCAATTGGTGATGAATTGCCTGCAGGTGTATTAAAACTTGCAAAAGTTTATCTCGCTGTAAAACGTAAGTTGAAAGTGGGAGATAAGATGGCGGGTCGTCATGGTAATAAAGGTATCGTTGCAAAAATTGTTCGCGAAGAAGATATGCCTTTCATGGAAGACGGAACACCGGTTGATATTGTATTGAATCCGCTCGGTGTACCAAGCCGTATGAATCTTGGACAGATTTATGAAACCATTCTTGGTTGGGTTGGTAAGAAGATAGGTGCAAAATTTGCAACGCCAATTTTTGATGGTGCAACAACAGATGAAATTGCGGAAAACTGCGAGAAAGCTGGCATTCCATCAATGGGGCATACATATTTGTATGATGGTGAAACGGGCGAACGTTTTCATCAGAAAGCCACAGTAGGTGTAATTTATATGATTAAGTTGCATCACATGGTGGATGATAAAATGCACGCACGTTCTATCGGACCGTACAGCTTAATTACACAACAACCGTTGGGTGGTAAAGCACAATTCGGTGGTCAGCGTTTTGGTGAAATGGAAGTATGGGCGCTCGAAGCTTATGGCGCTGCAAACATTTTACAGGAGTTGCTTACCATAAAATCAGATGATATTATTGGTCGTGCAAAAACGTATGAAGCCATTGTAAAAGGCGACAACATTACCAAAGCCGGTGTGCCTGAATCATTCAATGTGTTGGTGCATGAATTAAGAGGTTTAGGTTTGGATTTAAAATTTGAATAAAACCCCAACCCTAAAGGGAGTAATTCAGACGATAATATTTAAGGCTGTTTCGAAAGA
>JBEHXR010000083.1:0-11920 GCA_048498595.1 Bacteroidota bacterium | reverse complement strand
CAAAAACCATATGAAAAAAAACCTCGTCTTCTTTTTTTTGCTGATAATTCCGGTATTGGTATCATCTGTAATACTATTTATTATCATCATCGTTGTGGCGATCTACAAAGCTGTAAAATTTGCGATAAAGCATTTTTTTGGCTCAATAAAAAAGATCACTAAAAAAGATAAACTCGACCTAACAGCAACCTCAGCCTCGGTCGAAACCAAAAGTTTGATGTCCCAAATTTCACATCCGGAAAATTAATTTCACAATGTTTTGTTTTGTGTTTAGAAATTTAAGGACTTAGCGTAATAAAATTTATATGCACCTTTGCGCCATTATTAATAACGAAGCGCAATAGCTCATGAACAAATCTTCTTTCGCATGCATTTTTTCTTATTTCTTATTCATCTTACTTTCTTCATGTACATCAAATAATATTACTACCGATAGCAGCTTAAAAAAATATTTTGACCAGTATCATGTCACCGGAACATTCGGCATGTTTGATAACGGTCATGCACATTTCACTATTTATGATTTACACAGGTATGCAGATAGCGCGTATTTGCCTGCATCAACATTTAAAATTGTAAACTCACTTATTGGTTTGCAAACCGGTGTTATATCAAGCGAAAAAATGGTTATTCCGTGGGATGGAGTTGTTCGTGCAAATGCAGCCTGGAACAAAAACCTTACAATGGAAGAGGCGTTTAAATTATCTGCAGTGCCTTATTACCAGGAAGTGGCAAGAAGAATAGGAAAAGATACAATGCAGCGTTGGCTGGATAGTTTAGGTTATGCATCAAAATATGGCCATGCTGAAATTCATAACGACATTGATTCTTTTTGGCTGGATAACAATATAAAAATTACTGCTGATGAAGAACTCGGGCTTGTAAAAAAATTATACTTCGATCAACTGCCTTTTCAAAAACGCGCACAGGAAATTGTAAAAAAAGTAATGCTGCAGGAAGATAATTCAAATTATAAACTCAGTTATAAAACAGGCTGGGGTTTTAGAGAAAATGGAAATTCGATCGGCTGGATTGTTGGCTGGGAAGAAGAGAACCTGCATCCTTATTTTTTTGTTTTGCAAATTGAAGGTCCGCATAATATGGATATGCAAAATATTCGAACTTCCATCTTAAAAAACATTCTTTCTCAGTACGGGTTTTTCAAAGGGAAAAAATAATTACTGATAAATTGTCATCAGGATTTTTATCCTTGTGCAAAATCGCCCTTTTGATATATAGTTGCCCCATAATAACTTAACAATTCAATACTCTAAATGATTAGCAACGCCTTACACAAATAAAGCTAACGTTAGTTAGCAGTAATGCACTCAAGTTAAGGTTACTTTTCCGTGAAATAAGTATTGCAATGTGTACGTTAAACACATTGGATGCAAATTTGATGATTGTTTGTTCATTATGAATAGAATATTTATGAATGAGGATTTAAAAAGAAAAGGATTAATAATGAACGACAGAATAATGAAAAAAATAAAGAACCTTGCTTTTGTAGCAAGTGATAATAAAAATTCAGAACTAATTGAATGGTCTTATTTCAACAGAGACCTGTTATTAAAACATGAGATCATTGCAACAGGTTCCGCAATAAAAATTTTAGAAGGCACATTAAATAAGCCGGTAACAAGGTTAATTAGCGGCCCCTTGGGCGGTTACAGAATGCTGGCTGATATGATTGCAGAAGGCAAAATTGATATACTTGTATTTTTTACTTCGGATGAATTTCAGCATAAAGATTTTGAAGTACTGATGGAAAGTGTAAAAGACAATAACGTAATCATTGCTTTTAATAAAACTACGGCGGACTTTATATTTAAATCGCCGTTAATGAGCCAGGAATATTTTGTAAAAAAACCCGCAACAGCTTTACAAAAAAAAGATAACGCCGCAGTAAAAAATGAAAGGCCAAAAGTTATTCGTATTAAAGCGGCTTAATAAATTTCTATGAACATTTCGATACCTGTAAACACAAGGGTGTACAGGATTGCTGTAAGCATATTCTTTTTTATCTCAGGTCTTGTTGTATCAACCTGGGCGAGCAGAATTCCTGATATTAAAAATACTTTGCACCTAAATGAAGCGCAATTGGGAAGCGTTTTATTTGCAATACCTGTTGGGCAAATTATAAGCTTGCCATTATCGGGCTGGCTCGTTTCAAAATTTGGAAGCAGGCAATTAGTTATTGCTGCTGCAATATTTTTTCCACTAACATTAATTCTGCTTGGCTTTACTACAACTGTTTGGCAATTGGTTCTTGTGTTATTTCTTTTTGGAATGTGGGCAAACCTTATAAACATTGCCATGAACACGCAGGCTGTTGGTGTTGAATCTTTATATGGAAGATCGATCATGGCCTCTTTTCATGGACTGTGGAGTCTTGCAGGGTTTTTCGGTGCTGCTATCGGAAACTTCTTTGTAGGTGCAAAAATTTCTCCGCTTTATCATTTTACGCTTATTGCAATTGCGGCAATTATTATGGTGTTCTTATCTTATCGAAATACATTGCCTGATACTGGCCATAAAAAATTATCGGCGCCATTGTTTGTTAAGCCTGATAAGTTTGTTTGGCTGCTTGGCTTTATTGCTTTTTGCAGTATGATTTGTGAAGGTGCTATGGCAGACTGGAGCGGCGTTTATTTTGAAAAAGTTATTCATTCTTCTGCTGCATATAAAACGTTAGGTTATGTTGCCTTTGCAGGAACGATGGCAACCGGAAGATTTTTTGGCGATTGGTTGATAACAAGATTCGGCGTCAAAAGAATTTTGCAAGCCAGCGGAATTTTAATTGCATCAGGTTTAAGTATTGTCATTTTATCCCCTTATATATTTTCTGCAATTATGGGATGTTTATTAGTAGGCTTTGGAGCTTCATGTGTTGTGCCGATGGTATATGCAGTTGCAGGAAGATCTAAAACAATGTCGCCGGGCTTGGCACTCGCTGCTGTTTCAACGATAGGCTTTGTGGGATTTTTAATTGGTCCGCCAATGATTGGTTTTGTTGCACAATTAGCTGGCTTAAAATTTTCATTTGCAATACTTGCCTTACTGGGTTTTGGTGTTTCGCTTTTTGGAAATAAAATAACTGAATAATTATTCAGCTAAGCTTAGTTGAATTTCTCAGCATTTCATCACGCTTAATTTTCTCCCAATATTTTTTTGCGATGAAGAGCATTCCAAAGCTTTCACCATCTTCTTTATTAATATGACGATGATGCATTTTATGTGCCCAGCGTATTGCCCTTACATAGCGGTTATTACTGCGTGTAAATATTTTAAACCGCTGGTGAATGATGACATCATGCACTAAAAAATAAGCTAATCCATACAATGCAATACCGGCGCCGATACTTACAACCCACCACGCTTCGTTCATGCTGCCAAGCATAATGCAAAGCCAGCTTGGTATTGCAAAAATGAAAAAGAAAGCATCGTTCTTTTCAAACACATGCTGTTTGGGATTGTGATGATCTTCGTGCAGGTACCACAAAAAACCATGCATAACATATTTATGCGTAAGCCATGTAACGCCTTCCATTAAAAAAAATGTTGCTAACGCAATTAAAGAATATAAAACCCAGCTCATAAAAATGTTCTTAGCACTAAAAAAAACAGTGCCTGTATTATTAACAAATGTACCGCAAATATGTTTCGTTTATTAAACGGCAATCGTTGAAAAAGTGCTAATAAAAGTGCGCTGATAATTAGCCAGCATACGTAGTTGTAAAATGGAATATTACCACCCTCCCATTTCCAGTAATCTAACTTTTCTGCCACGGGCTCCATCACCCAATCAAAAAAAACAGCGAGTACCGATGCATCGATAACAAAAGAAATTTTTTGCACCCTGGTATTTATTGTTACACCTTTTGCATTAATGCGGCGTAACATCCTGTTTTCATAAAACTGAGTAGCCACGCCGGCACAATACATAACGATAAACCAATTAATACCAATAATTAAAGGCACACCAAAAACTTTCATTCCTAAAATATTACCATATTGATAATGACCAAAAATTAATCCTGTATTGGCGCCTGAATACTCAACTGCAAAACCAACCACAAAACTTATGATGATGAAAATAAAAAAGTAAATATTTTTTTGTTTTTGTGTGATGAAAAGTAATGCTGTCATCACTAACAAATTCAAAGGTGTATTTTGAATGAACCAATTTTTATACGGAGTAAATAAAATCCCGATTGCACCGGCAGTATGAAAAAGCAATGCAATAAAAAGCGCAACGTTGTTAACAAGTTTTGTTTTATTCATGATGATGATGCCACTTGCAACTATCTTCTTCTATAATATCTGTTGTAATTTTTGCTGACTTTAAACACAATGGAATGCCGCCGCCCGGATGCACGCTTCCGCCCGTAAAATATAAATGCTTTATATTTTTTGAAAAATTGGGATGGCGAAAAAATGCAGCACGTTTAGAGTTAGAACTTGTGCCATACAGTGCTCCTAAATAACTTGAAGTAAGTTCTTCTATCATTTTTGGATGCAATACTTCTTCCATTTCAATTAAACCTTCAATATCTTCATTTAAAATGCGACTGAGTTTTGATAAAATATTTTGCCTGTATGATCTTATAAAATCTTCTTCACTCATTCTTACATCAGAAGCAACATTAACCATCACAAACCAATTTTCTTTTCTAACAGGCGCGTGCACACCGGGCTCGCATTTAGAAGTTATGTTTATATAAATAGTTGGGTCGCTGTAAATATTCTTCAGTTTAAAAATTGAATCAAATTCTTTCTTATAATCTTTCGTGAAAAATATATTATGCAGTTCAAGTAGTGGAAATTCCTTTTTTATCCCCCAATAAAAAATCAAAGCGCTGCTGCTGCGCTCCTGCTTTAAAATTTTTTTTGAATAGCGTTCATCATTCAATAATCTTGAATAAGTAAAATACACATCTGCATTGCTAACAACTAAATCGCAAAATAAATTTTCATCGTTTACAACAATACCTTTTACCTCTTTTTGATTTTCGATGATGCGTTCAACGTTCGTATTAAATTTAAACCGAACGCCTTTTTTTTCTGCGAGTTTATACAGCGCATTTACAATAGCAATCATTCCGCCCTCAGGATAAAAAACACCTTCGCTATATTCAATGTGGGGAATTAATTTTAGCATGCCAGGTGCATGGTAAGGATTGCTGCCGCTATATGTTGCATAACGATTGAACAACTGCACCACATGTGGCTTTGCAAATTTTTTTGCATTGGTTTTATGTAATGTTGAAAAAAGATAAGAATGTTTTGTATTTAATAAAGCGTTTGCAATTTTTGCTCTTCTTAAAGTTGAACGTTTATGTAATGAATGATTTAAAAAAATATTCCCGATATGCGAATAAATATTGGCTGATTCATTCAGGTATGAAATGGTATTTTGTTGTGGCTCGCCTGTTTTTTCGAAAAGCTCTTCCGCAAATTTTTCTTTATCAGTATATGCGTTTATAACAGTTCCATCTTCATAAAAATACTTACATGCAATGTTTATAGGTCGATAGTTAAAGAAAGCATGTATATCTTCTCCTGCAAGTTCAAACAGATCTTCAATATTTACTGGTTGCACAAATAAGCTTGGTCCTGTATCGAAAGTGTAACCGCCTTTTTTAAGGATGTTTATTTTGCCACCGGGATAGCTGTTCTTTTCAAAAACAGTTACATCATAATTTTTTACTGCTAATCGAATAGCGGTTGCAATGCCTGCAATGCCGGAGCCAATAATATAGGCTTTTAATTTTTCTTGCATTATGCAGTTTGAACATTTGCATTTATTTCTGCAATTGATTTTTTTACCAGCGGAAAAGCAATTTTAAACCACTCTGTAAATTTTTGAGGATGCGATTTTAAGTTAGACTCAATTTCTTCAACCGAGCGATAACAAACATCTTCTACTTCTGCCTTGCTTATATTTATTTCACCATTATAAGTTCCTGAAAAAACATGATCAAATTCATGTTCTGTTAAACCATTTTCAAAAACTGCTTTATAAGTAAAATCAAATAACTTTTCAAGCGGTGTTTTAAAACCAAGCTCTTCTTTCAGTCTCCTGCCTGCGGCTTCATAAATTGTTTCGTTTGGTTTTGGATGGCTGCAACAAGCGTTCGTCCATAAACCTCCGCTGTGATATTTATTAAAAGCGCGTTGCTGTAAAAGCATTTCGCCTTTATCATTAAATATAAAAACACTAAATGCTCTGTGCAATTTTCCTTCACGATGCGCCTGCATCTTTTCCATTACGCCGGTTTGATTATCGAACGCATCAACCAATACTACTTCTTCCATTTTTTAAAAATAGTGATTTAAAGGTTATATATAAGCCTGGAACAAATATTTAGCGAATTAATACACTTGTTCCTTTCAAAAATATTTTTTTGCCCGAATCGCGGTCTGTGTAACTCAGCATCCAAACGTATGCACCAGATGCCTGTGGCTTACCATCAATTTTTCCATCCCATTTATATTGCCAGTTAGTTGTTTGAAAAACCATTTGCCCGTAACGATTATAAATCCTGAATTCAAGGTTATCTGCTTTATAGGCATTGAGGGGATAAAGAAAATCATTCAGTCCGTCGCCGTTTGGTGTAAACGCTGTTGGTACTGTAATATAACAACTATATAAAACCTGTATTCTTATTTGAGCCGTATCATAACAATTAATATCGTTCTTTACAATTAATGCAACCGGATAATATCTTCCATCGCGCTCACTTACCTGGTTATATTTTTTAGGTGGAGGATTCTGAAAATTACTTGTTGTGCCATCACCAAATACCCAATACCAGCTTACAATTTTTCCAATGCTTGAATCTGTGTAAACTGCTGCATCTTCCGGGCAAAGCGTTGTTGATGGCGCCATTGAAAATTTTGCGTTTAACTGGTTATCTAATAAAATATTTGCCGATGCCGTATCGGAACAAACACCATTGCTTGCTAAAAGCGTAATGTGTTTGCTTCCATAATCTTTAAATAAGAAAATGGAGTCTTCGGCCGTGCTCGCTCCATTCACATCAAAAGTCCAGTTCCATTGATTTACATGATCTTTTCCATCATGTGCGTACAACAATGTATCATACACACAACCTAATCCTACGCGATAAGCAAAATCTGCAGAAACTGTGTCGGCAGTTTTAAATGCAATTGTTTCACCTGCAGGTGTAACTTCTCCGCATTCATCTATCAATGTGTTACCATCATTTCCTTTTTGCAAAGTGATGTTGTATGAGCCATTGATTAAAACAGGTTTATTTAACACTACATCAATAATCGTTGAGGATCCGTTCACGCAAGAAGCCCCAAAGGCTTTTAAAATCGATATTGTCGGACTTCCTGTAATATTAAAATCAGATCCATCAGGCGCTATCGTATTGCATTTTATTCCATTTCTAAAAACAAGTTGTAAAGTATCGGGCGCGCATGTTACAGGGCTTAAGCTATCCATTGGCGTTGGTTGCACGGGGTAAACGGTGAAAGGAATGCTGTCAAATGCAGGAATATTATTGTCACAAATATCAAGTAATGTGTTTGCGTCACTTCCATTTTTAATCACCAGGTAATAATTGCCGGCGGTAAGTGGTTTATCAAGCTTAAGAATAACAGAATCCATATCAAAGCCCGTACTGCATGCTGCTGCCATTGCAGCTTGTATTGTGGCATTGGCCGGAGAAACCATAAAATCACTGCCATCGCCAACAAGACTTGCGCACTTCATTTTTTTACTGAGTTTTAAGTAAACAGTTTCTCCATTACAACTAATATTCGCACTAAGCATTGCTGGTTTTGTGGTGTCAGTAATAACTGCAGTGCCGCCACCAAATGAAAGGCCATACCCACTTTGATTATCGCCCGAATAATGACTTATCAGCAATAAATATTTATGACCAAGAATAATGTTGGGCATCTGACTAAAAGTAGGAGCATCATAATATGGAGGAAACCCACCCAGCTCTTGTGGATTCGATGCACATTCAAATAAACGAGCTGCAGATGAATTAGTGCCGGTTTTTCCCGTGTAACCACGGCTGCTTTCCAAGGATGAATTGCCCGACCAGTTGCCTACAACAAACAAAGAGGAGTCGGTATATACATCATTTGGATTATGACCTGTGATATCAAACACCTGCCAATCGTAATCATCGTTTAAATTATTCGGAGTAATTGTAAAGCCCAAAGTGCCGGATGAAAAGCATGTGAAAGTGTACCAGAACGGATTAAGATCTGCATAAGTAACTCCATCACCCACGCAACCGGGAACGGGTAAAGCATTGCCTCCGCAGGTGGGCACATCATGTTGTTCAAAAACACTTGTACCACAAACAGGAAAAGCAGTTGTTGGTGTTTGCCCGAGTGTTGTACAGCCGTTTTGTCCATTGCTCTCTAAACGAAAAAAAAGCAACAGGAAAAAAACAACAAGAAATTTCCTCAGCATATCTATAATACAAATTAAGACAATTAACGCAACTGCAGCGTTGCAAATTATAACCGGCTTTCTTAAGAACTTATATCTCTAATGAAACCATTTACTTTGCAAACATGCAAACAGATTTTTTAGTAATTGGTTCCGGCGTAGCAGGTTTAACCTACGCAATAAAAACAGCAAAAGCATTTCCGCAGAAAGAAGTGCTGGTTGTTACTAAAACAACTGCAGATGAAACAAACACCAAGTATGCGCAAGGTGGCGTGGCAGGTGTGTGGGATGCGAACGATAGTTTTGAGAAACATATAGAAGACACACTAATTGCCGGTGATGGTTTATGCAATGAACACATTGTTGAAATAGTAGTGAAAGAAGGTCCTGAGCGCATAAAAGAAATTATCGAATATGGCGCAGAGTTCGATAAAAATGAAGAGGGCGACTATACATTAGGAAGAGAAGGCGGGCATAGCGAAAATCGCATCCTTCATCACAAAGATGTTACAGGACAGGAAATTGAGCGTGCATTATTAAAAGAACTAAAGAAGCTTTCAAACATACGTTTCATCAATCATTGTTTTGTGGTTGATATTATAACGCAGCATCATCTTGGTTATCTCGTTACAAAATCAACACCGGATATTACCTGCTTTGGCGTTTATGTTTTAAATCTTTTAAACAACCAGATAGAAAAAATTCTTTCACCCGTTACGCTGCTTGCATCCGGCGGTTGCGGACAAGTATATCGCACTACCACTAATCCAAAAATTGCAACAGGCGATGGCGTAGCAATGGTTTATCGCGCAAAAGGTAAAGTAGAAAATATGGAGTTTATACAATTCCATCCAACAGCTTTATATGAGCCGGGTGTTTCTCCGTCTTTTTTAATTACTGAAGCCGTGCGTGGTGATGGCGGCATATTGCGTAATAAAGATGGCGAAGCATTTATGGAAAGATATGATGCGCGTAAAGATCTTGCGCCGCGTGATATTGTAGCAAGAGCAATCGATAATGAAATGAAACGCGGAGGAACGGAACATGTTTATCTGGATTGCACACAAATGGATAGAGAAAAATTTATCCATCACTTTCCTAATATCTATGAAAAATGTTTAAGCATTGGTATTGATGTAATGCAGAAAATGATTCCTGTTGCGCCTGCAGCGCATTATAGTTGTGGTGGCATAAAAACAGATGAATGGGCGCAGAGTTCAATACAAAATTTATATGCCTGCGGCGAATGTGCAAGCACCGGCTTGCATGGTGCAAATCGTTTAGCGAGTAATAGTTTATTAGAAGCAATGGTATTTGGCCATCGGGCATATTTAAGTACAGTGAAATTGATAAATGAAGATTCTAAATTATCTTTTGGAGAACGTTTACAGCAAGCTGTTCCTGATTGGAATGCAGAAGGAACATCAGAACCAAAAGAAATGATTTTAATAACTCAAAGCTTAAAAGAGTTGCAGCAGGTGATGAGTGATTATGTTGGCATTGTTAGAAACGATGTGCGTTTGCAACGTGCCATGCATCGGCTTGATCTGTTGTTTGAAGAAACAGAAACTTTGTATAAATCAACCAAAATATCTCCGCAATTGTGTGAGCTGAGAAACCTTATCACTGTTGCCTATCTTATTGTGAAGGGCGCCGAGTTTAGAAAAGAAAGCCGCGGCTTGCACTATAATACAGATCATCCTGAAAAGAGCAACCTTATTCAAAACATCATTTTATAGCAATTAAATTTGCAGTTTATTTATTGCTGATGTATTACCTGGTTTACGGCTTACTTTATGTTGTTTCGCTTCTGCCCTTTTTTATTTTATATCTTATCAGCGATCTTTTTTACTTCATCATTTATCGTGTTTGGGGTTATAGAAAAGATGTTGTAATGAATAATCTTGAGATTGCTTTTCCCGAAAAAACGCTTGATGAAAAAAAGCAAATCGCGAAGCAGTTCTACAAAAATCTCATTGATAATTTTATTGAAACCATAAAGCTGCTTAGTATATCAAAAAAAGAATTAAGCAAAAGATTTATTGTGCCACATGACAGCATTAATAAGCATTTTAACAGCGGAAGGAATATTCAGTTTCACCTTGGTCATTTTTTTAATTGGGAGTATGCAAATCTTTCTTTGTGCCTTAACCTGGATTATCCTGTGCTAATAGTTTATATGCCTTTAAAAAATAAAATTTTTGAAAAACTTTTTGTCAAGCTTCGTACGAGATTTAATGCGAAAATGGTTGCTGCAACAAATTTCAGAAGAGACTTTTTGCCTTATTTAAAAGAAAGATATGCTATTGTTTTTGTCGCCGATCAAAATGCGGGCACGCCGCACAATGCATACTGGAGTAATTTTTTTAATAAGCCGGCACCTTTTGTAACAGGTCCGGAAAAAAATGCAAGGTTTACTGATTGCATGGTTTATTATGCAAAATTTTATAAACCTAAAAGAGGTTTCTATGAAGTGAAATTTGAATTGCTCACAGATGATGCACGCAGCCTGAAAGAAGGCGAGCTTACAAAAAAAATGATTGCTTTAACAGAAGAATGCATTCGGGAAAATCCTTCTAATTATTTATGGAGTCATCGCAGGTGGAAGCATGCGTTTGATGCAGAAAAGCATGAACGGCTGATGATATAATTTCTAAGTTCTGAGAGCGCAACTAATTCAATACGCTGCTTTCTTTTTCCTGTTGAATATTTTTTTGTTCTCTGATTTTTTCCCAGCCGCCCAGCACGTTGTATAAATTATGAATGCCTTGCTTTTTAATAAGTGAAGCAGCAATCACACTTCGATAACCGCTTTTACAATGCACATAAATATTTTGGTTTTCATCAAAATCAGCCATGCTTGCAGGATCGATAAAATTTGTCAAAGGAATATTTATTGCATCTTTTACATGTCCGTCTGCAAATTCTGTTTGTCTTCTTACATCAACCACCAACAACTTTTCATCATGAGGTAAATCCATTGCTAATTCATCCGGCTCAATGTTAATGATCATGTCAATGGGTTCGCCAGCATCTTTCCATGCTTCAAAACCACCTTGGAGATAACCTGCAAATAAATTGAAACCCACACGTGCAAGACGCACAGCGCTTTCTTTTTCTTTTCCTTCATCGCAAACCAAAAGCAGCGTTTTATCAAATGGCAGAAGGCTTCCGGCCCATTCAGCAAAGCGACCTTCAAGACCTATAAAAATGGAATTCGGAATAAATCCTTCAGTGAAATCTGAATCTTTACGCGTATCAAGCAAGATTACTTTATCATCGATTAATAATTCTTTTGTTTGTTTAACTGTAAGCGGCGTTAAAGCTTTATCTAAAATAGCATCCAGGCTTTCATATCCTTCTTTATTAATTTTTGCATTAAGCGGAAAATATTGCGGCGGCGCAGAAAGACCGTTGGTAACAGCTTCAATAAATTCCTGCTTTGAAGTTGTTTGTAAAGCGTAGTTAGTTTGTTTCTGT
>JBEHXR010000082.1:0-11967 GCA_048498595.1 Bacteroidota bacterium | reverse complement strand
TTATTGCTTTTTATTTTTTATCAGCTTTGGGTTATCTATAATTTCTCCAAATTGTTTATCCTCTTTTTTAGATTTCAAGTAACTAATGCTTACGTTTAGTTCGTAACCAATAAGCAGCATTAAAGAATTTATAAAGATGAGCAACATCACAATCAGCAAAGCGCCTATCGAGCCATACACACGATTATAGCTTGAAAAATTTTGTGCCCATATCGAAAAAACCCATGTGGTAAGTACAATAAGAAAAGTTGCGAAAATTGCTCCGGGTGAAATCAACCTCCATCGTTTATAAACCGAAGGTGCATACTTATAAATGTATGCAATTGAAAAAAGAAAAAGTATTATTACAATTATCCATCGCAATAGATCTGTCCAAAAATTCTTTTCTGTTTTATTTACACCCAACCAATTTAAAAAAGTAGTAAACAGGTTTCCTTGTCCAAGGCTTAAAAGCATAGTAGCTATTAATAATAATATTAAGACCAGCGTAAGTTTAATTGCCCTTAAACGACGATGCAAAAAATTTCGTTTGCGTTTTGTCAATAAAGACGCATCAAATGTGCGTATTATTCCAAGCATTGCGTTGGATGAATAGTACAATGCCAAAATGAAGCCTACTGAAAGCAATCCTGTTTTTGGTTTATTAAAAAGGTCGAGCATTGTCGTCATAATCAATGTACGACTTTCTGAGTTGGGCATTACATCTTCAATAAACTTAAAAAGTTCATCCTGTAAATTTCTTGCAATCGGGAAATAAGGTATCAGCGTAAATAAAAAAATTGCACCGGCAGGCAAAGCCATAATAAAATTAAATGCAATTGCAGCTGCGCGATCGCGTATTCCTATGCGTGTAACCTGTTTACCAAAAAAGCGCGCAACATCATACAAACATAACCCTGAAAAACCCGGCAGTATAAGTGTCTTGCTTCGTTTAATTAAAAATTTAAACGGCTGATGCGTTACTATGAAATTTTCAAATTTCGTCAATGTAAAAGCCCTTTATTTAAACTGTCTTTATGCAGCCATTCATTTAAAGCTTGCTGGTAAAGCTTTGCATACTTCTCATGATCCGCAAAGTTATTAGTGAATTGGTGATAACCGCTAAAATCACTCTTTGCAACAAAAAAAATATAATCAGTGTGCGGTGCATTTAAAACCGCATCGATGGTTACAGGTTGTGGTGTGCAGATTGGACCTGGTGGCAAGCCCTTGTTGACATAAGTGTTATAAGGAGAGCTGGCTGAAAGATTATTATAATAAATTCTTTTTGCAGCGAAGTTTTTTAAAGCGAATTTAATTGTAGGATCAGCCTGCAAAGGCATTCCTTTATTTAACCGGTTCATGTATACACTTGCAATATTACCTTTCTCATCATTCTTATTTGTTTCTTCTTCAATAATAGAAGCAAGTATATAAACTTGCGTTGGTGAAAGATTTAATGCAGCAGCCTTTTGTTCACGATTATCTTTTTCCCAAAATTTTTGTTGTTCATTCTGCAAACGCTGAAGAATATTTTTTACAGATGTATTCCAGTTAAGAAAATAAGTATCGGGAATTATCAGCGTCATTAAAGTGTTTGTATCAACATTTAATTTTGAAAGTGAATCGTTATTGGTAAGAAACTGCAAAGTGTTTGCAGAATCTGTTGAAAAATTTTTGCCAATGATTCGAGCAAGGTCTTCTGCAACACGCAATTTTTTTATAGTTAATCGTACCGCGCTTTGATGATTATTTCTCAATGTGCGCATGAAAGAAAAAATGCTTTCGCCTTTTTTTATTTCAAAGCGACCGGGTTTTACATGTTGCCATGCATTTGCTCGCCTGGCAAGAAAATTAAAAATTGACGTGCTGCGAATAATATTTCCCGTATCAAGCTGATACATGATTTGTTCTTGCGCCGATGGAGAATCTCTTACATATACATATTGTGAAGCATTGTCAAACTTCGTAGCTGGCGCAAAAACCATCCATAGCGCTACTATTATAAAAATCAAAATAATCAATGCAAAAAATCCAAGTATTTTTTTCATGCAACAACAAAATTAAGCGCCACTTAAAATAGGGATTGAAATAAAACAAAATATATCTTCTTAATAAATTTACTGAGCTTAAAGATGACCGGCCACAATGCCTTGAAAAATCCTATTTAGATGTAGTTAAAGATTTAACAAAGTGTTACATAAAGTGACATTAAGTTTTTTTGATGGATATAAAACGTCGTACAACTTTGTATATACATTTTTAAACAAATATCACAATGAAAAAAGTAGTTTTCATTACCCTGCTTAGCATTTCTGTAGCTGCGATCGCTGTAACAAGCGGTCATTCTCAACAAAGTGGTATTATATCTGCCAATCTTACTAACATAGCAGATACAACACCAAAAACGCACCACACTATGATGAAAAAACCGGTTCATGATAGTACGATGCACAAAACGGTAACGAAAACAAAAACGAAAATGAAACCAAAAACAAAGAAGCCGGTTAAAGACAGCACAAGCAAAAAATAATTAGTTCCGAAAAATTAATGTTCAAAGGTTGCTTCATAGCAACCTTTTTTATTTTTAAACCGCTCATCAAAAAAATAATTCCTTAACGTTCTTTTTACGAAATCACTCGTATATTGGCCGATATATTTTTTATATGAAAGTTTTAAAACCTACAGATAGCGAATTGGAAATATTGCAAGTTCTATGGGAGAAAGGCGATGCTACTGTACGTGAAGTGCATGAGCAGCTTATTGAAACAAAAGATTGCGGCTATACAACAACGCTTAAGCTTATGCAGATTATGCATGAGAAGGGTTTGGTGTTGCGTGATGACAGCAGTCGCACACATATCTACAAGCCAAACGTAAGCCGTGATAAAACACAAAAACAATTGCTGAATAAAATGGTGGATTCTCTTTTTAGCGGCTCGCATTCACAACTTGTAATGCAGGCGCTTGGTTCAAACACCATTAGTCAAAAAGAGCTTGAAGAGATTCAGCAACTTTTGAACATTTATAAAAAATAAAACGTGCAAACAATTTTAGAATCTGTTTTCTTGCAGGCTTTGGCTTATGCATTGCTAAACAGTATTTGGCAAATGGGATTGTTATGGCTTGCAACACTTCTTGTATTGCGCATATTTAATTTATCTTCTGCGCAAAAATTTAATATCGCATTTATAGCCCAATTAAGTGGTTTTATTGTTTTTATTTACACTTTAATTTACACATTTAATCATCAAAAGTCTTTGGGGCTTTTTAGTATTGGCAATTTGGATTACATTGATGATAAAAGCAATCTGCTTAAATATACCATGCCGCTTGTTGGTTTGCTTTATGTAACTGTTTTGTTTAAACATATAGTTAAGCTGCTTATTAATTACAGGTTCACACAAGATTTACGCAACAATAATCTTGTAAAAATGCCCGCAGCAAACAGGGTTTTTGTTGAAGATTTAAGTGCGCTATTTTCTATTCATAAAAAAGTAAAAATCTATCTTTCAAAAACGATTCGCTGCCCGCTTACGATTGGTTTTTTTAAGCCATTAATTTTAATTCCAATGGCTGCCATAAACCATCTTACCAAGGAACAAATGGAGGCGGTGATCTTGCATGAGCTGGCGCATATAAAACGCGCAGATTATTTTTTGTATCTATTACAGTGTGTAATTGAAAAAATATTTTTCTTCAATATTTTTTCAAAAATGATTGGTGATATTATTGAGCGTGAAAGAGAAAATGCCTGCGACGATTGGGTGATTCAGTTTAAATACAATTCTTTTCATTATGCTGAGGCATTACTAAAACTGGGAAGATTTCAAACTTCGCTTGCAATGGCTGCATCAGGCAAAAAAGAGAATATGCTTTTGTACAGGATAAAACGCTTAATTCATCCTTCAGAAAATAATACTTACAAATCTTATTCTTCGTTGCATTTTAGTTTACTCTCTTTACTTATTGCAGCCGGTTTAATTATTTCTTTTTCGTCTAAAACTTCTTCCGGTACTGCTAACCTTGCTACTGAAACATCTAAAAATATCGCGCCGGCAGTAGTTAATGAAAAGAATTATAATCGAAGTTTTGAAACGCATGCAATACTATCACAGCAATCAACTAAAAAAAGTACAACACCAGTTTTAGCAGAACAAAAGCAAGCTGTGCATACTGAAAAAAATAAATCAGAAGCCGACAAGTTTAAAACTGAAACCAGGCATGATGAAGTTATTGAGCCTGCATACGTACAGCAGGTAAGTCCTGATTATGTTGTTGCCGCAAACAATACAATTGATTCTGATGATCAACTTTCCACATATAGTGATGCGACCAATAAACAGTTAGTGCTAAGCCAGGATGCTTATAAAAAGGCTTTGTCTTATCAAAACTTTAAAAAGCTTGAAAGTATGCTTGCCCTAACCGGCGATTCAATTACCGTAACTGAAGATCCAACAACGAGAGACAACTACAAGAAGCTGATCACCATTGAAACAACAGATAAAAACGGAAACAAGAATATTTACAAAGTAATTGTTGAATTGTATCAATAAACTATACAATCAACATGGCATCTCCATAACTAAAAAACCTGTATTTATCTTTTATAGCTTTTTTGTACGCTTCCATTATTAAATCATACCCCGCAAAAGCGCAAGCCATAATTAAAAGACTTGTTTTTGGCAAGTGAAAATTAGTTACCATACTATCGGCAACATTGAATTTATATGGAGGATGAATAAAAATATTAGTCCAGCCTTCGCTTGGTTTTAAAAGTTTTTGTGCAGTAAAACTCGTTTCCATTGCGCGCATAGTAGTTGTGCCGATTGAACAAATACGATGTTCGGTTTGCTTTGCCTTGTTTACGATTTCGCAACATTCTTCATCTATCCGGTAATATTCAGCATCCATTTTATGTTTGCTGAGGTCTTCAACTTCAATTGGTCTGAATGTACCCAAACCTGTATGCAGTGTTAATTCCGCAAAACGAATTCCTTTAATCTCGCAACGCTTAATTAATTCTTTACTAAAATGAAAACCTGCTGTTGGTGCAGCAACGGCGCCTTCATGCTTGGCATAAACAGTTTGATAGCGTTCTTTATCTTCTTCATCAGGTTTGCGCTTGATATATTTTGGCAAAGGTGTTTCACCCAAAAACTCAAGCATATTTCTAAAGCTCGCTTCATCAGCATCCCACAAAAAACGAATTGTTCTTCCGCGGCTGGTAGTGTTATCAATTACTTCTGCAACCAGTTCATCATTTTCACCAAAATATAATTTATTACCCACACGAATTTTTCTTGCCGGATCAACAATTACATCCCAAAGACGGTTGGGTTTGTTTAATTCGCGCAACAAAAAAACTTCAATACGCGCACCCGTTTTTTCTTTGCGGCCATACATGCGCGCAGGAAAAACTTTTGTGTTGTTAACTACAAAAACATCCTTGTCATCAAAATAATCAAGGATCTCTTTAAAATGTTTATTCTCTAACTGACCTGTTTTACGGTGAACAACCATCATGCGGCTATCTTCGCGGCGCTTGGTAGGTGTTTGAGCAATAAGGTTTAGAGGAAGATCGAAACGAAATTGTGAAAGCTTCATGTGTTATACTGGTTTGAATGCCACATTCAACCCGCCTCCGCCTTACGGGGCGGTTGCAATGTAACCTGAAATTTAAAGCGTGCAAAAGTAATTTAAAAAAATTCAATTCACATAAAATTGATTTTTTTATTTATTGAATAAACCGTGCCATTCTAAAAGAAACTCATCAAAAATAAAATTGATAACATTGTATAATTGCCGCTGCAAATGCTCGAAATAAAATTTCCGGAATACAAATTCCGCATCAAAAAAGAAAAAAATAAAGAAATGATTTTTGATGTGGTACGATTGAAATGGATCACCCTTACGCCTGAAGAATGGATAAGGCAAAACTTTTTACAATACTTGCTTCAGGTAAAAAATTATCCGAAATCACTTTTATCAATTGAAAAAATTATAAATCTCGGGGAACTAAAAAAACGCTGCGACATTGTAGTGTATAAAGAAAACTTGCCCTGGATGATAGTGGAATGTAAAGAGATGAATGTTGATTTGAAGACTGCGGTTCTGGAACAAATACTTCGCTATAAAATGGTATTACCTGTAAAATATCTTGTAGTTACAAATGGAAAAAAAACTTTAGGGTTTGAACTTACGCCAGATGGTTTCATCGAAATATATGAGTTGCCTTTCTTTAAATAAGAAAACTACTTTTAGTATAAACTTTTTATTTAACAAGTTTCTTTATCAATCTTTTTTACATTTACGCGTACGCTAATTTTAGTCACATGAAAAAAATATTGCTTCTTTTTATTTTATCGTTAGCCCTTATAAACGTTCATGCACAAAACCCAATCTATTATTTATTGATTGGAACATATACTGATGGCGGCACGCCTGATGGAATTCATGTTTATCGCTTTAATCCCAATAAAGGTGAAGCAACGTTTGTAAGCAAAACCAGCGGCGTTGAAAATCCATCATGGTTATGTATATCAAAAGATGGAAAGTTTGTGTACAGCGTAAATGAAGGCACCGGTGATAAACCGGGTGGCGCAAGCGCATTTGCATTTGATAAAAAGAAAGGAGAATTAACCTTTATAAATAAACAACCAACAGATGGCTTAGCGCCTGCTTCGATTGTTGTTGATGAATCAGGGAAAAATGTAATTACAGCGAATTACAGCGGCGGAAATATTACGGTGTTTAAAACCGGTGCGGATGGAAGTTTGCAACCACATGTACAAGTGCTTGCGCATGATGGTTATGGTGTGAATGTTCAAAGACAAGAGATGCCGCATCCGCATGAAGTTATTTTTTCGCCGGATGGAAAATATGTTTTTGCGCCGGATTTAGGAAATGACAGATTGTATCAGTACAACTTTAATGGAAGTGATGCTACGAATGTTTTAACTGAAGGTGATTCTGCTTACTACACAATCGATGATGGTTTCGGTCCGCGTCATATAGTTTTTAGTTCTGATGGCAAACATGCATATTTAATAAATGAGTTATCAGGAGAAATAGTAGTTTTCAATTATTCAAACGGAAAACTCAGCCGGATTCAAACAATTGCTTCAACAACAGCAGGAGATAAAAATGACAGAGGCAGCGCTGAAATTGTAATTACACCAAACGGAAAATTTTTGTATGCATCTAACCGCGGCGAATCAAATAACGTTTCTTTATTTAAGGTACAAACAGACGGAACATTGGTTGCAAATGGTCAGCAGCCGGTGAATGCAAATCCGCGCGGCATGATGGTTGATCCAACCGGTCATTTTTTATTGGTTGCAAGTCAAAATAATAATACCATCCAGATTTTTGTTATCAATAAAAATTATGGATTGTTAGAAAATGGAAGCACTTTAATTTCTGATGTGCAGAAACCAGTTTGTTTGCAAATGGTACCGGTAAATTAAAATAATGTTTGAATGCCGTTGGTAATTCTAAACTCGTGCTGAAGCAGCCATTTTTTTCGCCACAATCCGCCGGCGTAACCAACTAAACTTTTATCGCTGCCGATAACACGATGACAGGGGATGATTATTCCGATCTTATTTTTTCCGTTGGTTGCGGCTACTGCGCGAACAGCTTTTTCATCGCCAACATTCCGGCTTAGTTCAAGGTAGGATATGGTTTTACCAAAAGGTATTTGTAAAAGTTCGCCCCAAACTTTCAATTGAAAATAAGTGCCTGGCTGATGAACAGGAATATCAAATACTCTTCTTTTACCGCTGAAAAATTCTATCAGTTGTTCTGTGCATTGATGCATTACTTCACTAACGCCGGGCTCGCCGTGAATCATTTGTTCAGGCTTATCAATAAAACTTAATTCGGCAATATAATGTTCAGTGCCGCCAATTTTAAGTAAGCCAATCGGGCTTTGATAATATGTGTAATACAGCTCACCCATTTAATTGCAAATTGAAAATTTCAAATTGCATTTGCTGAACTTGTTTTTTGGAATTTGCTATTAAATGTTTCATCCAATCTTCATTCCGTTTGTAACGTTACGTTCTGGTTGCAACAAAATAACATTTTTATTTTCATCATACACACCAAGCACAAGGCATTCGCTAAAAAAATTTGCGATTTGTTTTACCGGGAAATTTACAACAGCAACAACCTGCTTGTTTAATAATTCTTCTTTGCTATAATAATGCGTTACCTGTGCGGATGATTTTTTAATTCCCATGTCGCCAAAATCAATCGCCAATTGGTAAGCAGGTTTTATAGCATTTGGAAAATCCTTTACTTCAACTATAGTTCCGCAACGAATATCAATTTTTTCAAAATCATCCCAACTAATCATACATTTTTTTTATCGTGAATTTTTATTTCTTTTTGCAGAAATGAACAATTGTAATTTATAAAATTTTAAAATCATACACATGAAAAGAAACGCAACAGCCGTTTGGAACGGCTCCGGTAAAGAAGGAAAGGGAACTTTAAGTTCTCAAAGCGGAACTTTAAAAGATACACAGTATTCATACAAATCGAGATTTGAAGAAGGCACCGGTACTAACCCTGAAGAATTGGTTGCTGCAGCACATGCCGGTTGTTTTACCATGAAGCTGAGTTTTGTTCTGGGTGAAGCTGGTTTTACCCCTGATAAATTAGAAACAACATCAACAATAAATTTTGAAAATGGTGTGCTTACAGAATCACATCTTACTGTTACTGGAAAAGTGCCGGGCATCAGCAAAGAAAAATTTGACGCATGTGTAAAAGATGCGGAACAAAATTGTCCCATCAGCAAAGCGCTGAATATGAAAATTACTTCTGAAGCAAAGTTGGAAGAATAATAGCTTTCAAATTAATCTAAAAGATCACTGAACCTGCAGTGGTCTTTTTTATTTGTTGAGTAGGGAAACAAGCTGCAGCAATTCATCGCGTTTGTAAATTTTTTCAGGTGAATCAAAACAGCAGGCAAGTTCCTGTAACAAAACTTGTATAACTTTTATTGCAGATAATGGTTTAAAATGAGACGGCAATGGCTGAATATTTATTCGCTTAAAATAATTCTCAACATCCTTGTGCGTAAAAGGCTGACCGGTTGTAGCATCAACATAAAAATGAATTTTCTTTTGTGGGTTACCAAAGTAGGTTGATGAATCATAATCATCATTAAAAAAAGCAATTACAAACTGGCGGGGAATATTTATTGCCTTAACAGGCATTGCAAGCAGTTCACCTAAAACTAAATACAATATTCCGTTAGATAATGTATTTCCTTTTCTTGCCTGCAAAACTTTATGAATAAAAAAATCATCAGGGTTGGTGTAACCAACTTCAGTGCCTTTTAAATTATAGTAATTGTAAACAATGCTTGAAATAACATTTGCCTGTTCCAGCGGCGTAAGAAAACTATTTAGTTCGAGCCAAACATTGCGGCGTATTTTTTCTATTTCCTGTATTACCGGTGAGGTTTGCAGATCAGGATATTGAAACCTCGCGACCAATAAAGCACCAAATAATAAATCATGATACGCGCTATCCTTCCATTCCGTTAAGTCAGTTATTAAATCAGCATAATGAAGTTTGTGAATGATCATTTCAATTCTTTCCTGCACTGCTTCACTAATAGTATTTTCCCAAAGATTTTCAAGGTTAGGTATAATTATTTTACCGTAGTCAACTATACGGTTGCTTACCGTTGAAAACACTTCTTCATCCGGATCATCAATCAGGTTTAATAAAGCCGCTATTTCTGATGTTGCACGCATAAGCACACACAAGCTAATTACAAATTTTTTCTGTTATATAAGAAACTAATAACACCATGTGAATAATGTTTAACGGAATTACATTATACAAATTGTTGCAAAAGGTACCGTATTTATATATACGAATTACTTAAGCTTTACGCTTCTTTGAAGGCGATTTTTTTGGCGGATTTGCCTTTATTTCTTCCATGATTTTTTTCACTTCTTCGAGGCTTAAATCCGCAGCGCGTTCCTGCTGCTCTTTTGTGAGTTTGTAATTGCGCAGACCCTGTTTTATATAAGGACCGTACGGACCTTTTAAGATTTGAATTTTTTCTTTTTCAAAAACCTTGAGGGTACGCTCATCTTTTGCTTTGCGCTTTTCTTCGATAATAGGTGTAGCTTCTTCAAGTGTGATGGTGTACGGATCGTACTCTTTGCTTAAAGAATAAAACTTTTTGTTATGTGCAATGAAAGGACCAAAACGGCCAATGCTTACTGTTACATCTTCACCTTCAAACTTTCCGAGATTGCGTGGAAGCTTAAATAAATCCATCGCTTCTTCAAAGGTGATTGTCTCTATGCTTTGCGTCGATTTAAGTTTTGCAAACTTTGGTTTTTCTTCATCATTCACTTCACCAATTTGTACCATTGGTCCATATCGGCCCATGCGTGCAAGAACCTTTTTTCCTGTTGCATCATCAACGCCTAACTCTCTTTCACCTTTTACACGTTCTGCCGTTTCAAGTGTATTTTCAACATCGGCTTTAAATGGTTTATAAAAACTGTCAATCGTTTTCGTCCATTGTTTTTTACCATTTGCAATTTCATCAAACTCTTCTTCAATCTTCGCCGTAAAACCATAATCCATTACATCGCTAAAATATTCTTTCAAAAAATCTGTAACAACCAAACCCAAATCTGTTGGAAATAATTTTGCTCTTTCTGCTCCGGTTGTTTCCTGTTCTTTTACTTTTTTTATTTCATCGTTTTTTAAAGCAAGCACGCGATAATCTCTTAATACACCTTCTTTATCACGCTTTTCAACATAACCTCTTTTTAAAACGGTTGAAATGGTTGGTGCATATGTAGAAGGTCTGCCTATTCCTAACTCTTCCAATTTTTTTACAAGTGATGCTTCCGTATATCTTGGTAATGGTCTTGTAAAACGCTCGATGGCTTTAAGCTGATTTAAGTTTACTGTTTGATTAACTGCTAAAGATGGCAACATGCCTTCTGCATTTTCATCTGTTGCATCTTCATCATCCTTGTCTTCAATATACACTTTTAAAAAACCGTCAAACTTTAAAACTTCACCTTGCGCAGTTAATTCTTCCTTATTAGTTGAAATGGAAATTTTCGCAATTGTTTTTTCAAGTTCCGCATCGCTCATTTGGCTGGCAATGGTGCGCTTCCATATCAGTTCATACAATCGCTTTGTATCTGCATCTTCCACAGAAGTGTTTTCCATATAAGTTGGACGAATGGCTTCGTGCGCTTCCTGTGCAGATTCGTTTTTGTTTTTATACTTCCGCGATTGAAAATATTTTTTCCCGTATTGTTTGTTGATGTGTGATTCAATATCCTGCAATGCCGTATCACTTAAATTCACACTATCAGTACGCATATAAGTTATATTACCGCTTTCATATAATTTTTGTGCAAGCAACATTGTTTTACTAACGCTGTAACCAAGTTTCCTGCTCGCTTCCTGCTGAAGTGTTGAAGTAGTAAACGGTGCAGCCGGAGATTTTTTTGAAGGCTTTACCTGTATATCTGTTACAGTATACTTTGCACCTTTACAGCTTTGCAAAAAGCTTTCAGCATCTTCTTCTGTTTTGCGGCGGCTGCCTTCTGCAGAAAAATTTACGTTGCGCTTATTGATATCTTCAGCATTAAAGCTTGCTTCAATTTTAAAACTGCTTACCGGCGTAAATGCGTTGATCTCTCTTTCTCTTTCAGCAATCAATCGCACGGCAACACTTTGTACACGACCTGCGCTTAAAGAATTGCGCATGCTAATTTTTCGCCATAACACAGGGCTAATTTCAAAACCTACAATGCGATCAAGAATTCTGCGTGCCTGTTGTGCATCCACTAAATTCATGTCAACGGTTCTTGGATGTTGCACAGCATTCTGTATTGCATGTTTTGTTATTTCATGAAAAACGATACGTTTTGTTTTTGCAGGATCGAGCCCAAGCACTTCACATAAATGCCAGCTTATCGCTTC
>JBEHXR010000081.1:0-11985 GCA_048498595.1 Bacteroidota bacterium | reverse complement strand
TACAAAAGATGGAAGATTAATTGGAAAATTAATTGACTTCTTTTTTGGCAACGCTAAAGCTCCTTTCGCAATTTGCGCATCACTTAATTCATTTAGTTTAGCATGTTCACCTAACATTAAAACACTTCTGCCGAAACCATTTCCTTTCTTTAAACAATCAATCCATGCAACTGAATATGTATAATGTTTATTTGCTTCAAACAATTCAATTAACTCTTCTAAATCTCTAACCTTTATTTTCTTTTCGTTTATGTAAGAAGTTTCAATTTTTTTAAGCTGAAATTTTACCGAGATGATAACGCCCGTTAAACCCATGCCTCCGTTAGTAGCTTCAAACAAATCTGCATTATTATTTTTACTGCACTTTACTATTTCACCGTTTGAAAGCATTAAAGTAAGATCAATTACATGGCGTGAAAACGCACCATCAACATGATGATTTTTTCCGTGTACATCAGATGCAACAACGCCACCGATCGTTACGAATTTTGTTCCCGGTGTTACAGGTAAAAACCAACCTTCGGGCACAATAACATCTAATACCTGATCAAGCGTAACGCCCGACTGACATTCAAGAATACCGTTTGTTTTATCAAAAGATAAAAACTTATCGAACTTTAAAGTAGAAATTGTTACATCGCCTAAAGAAGCATCACCATAACATCTTCCATTTCCTCTTGCAATTGCAGATGTGCTGGAACTTACAATTTGTTTCAATTCATTTACAGATCTGAATTGCACTTCATTGCTTTCCATCACCGGATAGTTTCCCCAATTCGCAATTTTTTTCTTCATATCCAATGCTGATTATTTAAAAAACTGAAATATTGGGCATATAAATTATCACATAAAAACTCAACACCCAAAGAATAAGTGTTATTTGTAAAAACCTGTCTTTATATAAAAGTTTTGTAGGCGAACCTGTGTTATTTTCTACAAAGGTAATTTGTAAATAGCGAAGTAACCCTGCAATTACAAAAACCGAAGTGTAATACAAACGATACGTTTTCCAGCGTTGCATTACTTCAGGCGAAATTGTATAAATTAAATAGGATACAATTATAATTGCAGCAAGCAATGATAAAACCACATTCATAAATTCAAGGTTGTAACCTTTGATTGATTTGCGCATATCATGGCCTGACTCCAGCTTTAATAAAATATCATCACGCCTTTTTGCAGTTGCCATAAAAAGTGCGAGTAAAAAAAACATGATGTTTAGCCATTGTGTTATAGCAACTGAAGCTATTACTCCGCCGGCTTTCACGCGCAAAACAAAACCTGCCGAAAGAATTAAAATATCAAGAATAGAAATATTTTTTAAGCCGAAAGAATAACCAAGATTTAAGACGAAGTACAATGCAAGAACGAAAATAAATTTAGGCACTAATAATAGTGATAATAGAGCACCAGCTAACAAACATCCAATAAACAAAATAATAGCTGCAGATTTTGATACTGCACCAGACGCAAGTGGCCGATTGCATTTTTCAGGATGTTTTTTATCTGCTTCAATATCTTTATAATCGTTAATAATATAAATGCTGCTCGCAATAAAACTGAACGCCATGAAACCAATTGCTGTATTCAGCAAAGCAGGCACATTAAAAATTTCACGCGCAAAAAATATTGGAAGAAATAAAAACAAATTTTTAATCCAGTGATGTGGCCGCATCAACATTATATATGGTAACGGCGAATGAATTTTATTTTTTTGTACTTCAGTAGAAATAAGCATTTGTTTAAATGGTTATTTAAGGTTTTTATTTTGCGATGTCATCACTTTTGTAAGCGATGTTTATGTATTCATTTTTTACTCCATCAGTTCTCTCCCACCGTTCTGTTTCTGGATTATATTGCTTAATAACTTTTGCTGGATTGCCTGCAACAATTGTATAAGGAGGAACACTTTTCGTAACAACACTTCCGCCGGCAACAATTGAATGTTTACCAATTGTAACACCTGCAGTTATTACAGCGTTTGTTCCAATCCAACTATCATCTTCTATTATTACTTCTGCAACAGTACATTTTTGATCGCGTATTGGTGTATTAATATCTGTATAGCCGTGATTTAATCCAGATATTCCCACATGCTGCGCAATAATAACATTATCTCCAATGGTAACAGGACCAGTTAATATATCACCGATGCCGATCATGCAATTTTTGCCGATGATAACATCACCCATTCCATTATTGACGCAGGTAAAATCTTCAATAATTGTTTTATCTCCGATATTGAATTTTCTAAAAGGTAATACATCAATTCTTGATCTTCTTCTTATAACAGCTTTCTTTCCTTTTTTGTGAAAGAATGGGTTTAAAAAATTTCTTACCCACCATCTCGGTCTTGCCGATCCTTCTGCCATCAAAAGATTTAGTACAAAATTTTTGAATCGCGGATTAGATTGTATTTTTTCTTCGATACTCAATTTGATAATGTTTTGTTGATAGCTGAAAAAATTTTGCCTGCAGCTATCTCCCAGGTATGCGATTCCGCTAAAGTGATCCTGTATTCTTTTAAATTCTCGTTGTCTTCTGCCAAAGCTTTCTCAACCAATGCGGCGTGATCGTCCGGAGTTTCGCCAAGATATATGCAATCATCAAACATTTCCATCTCTTTCGTTTTAGTTGCAACCACTGGTTTTCCCATCGCCAGGTACTCATCTATTTTCAACGGGTAATTAACCATTGTAATATCATTAATAACCTGCGGGTTAATGCATACATCTAACGCTTGTACATATGCGGGCAGTGCACTAACAGGCTTTTTACCTAAAAAATAAATGTTAGGTAAATTATCTATTTCGTGTTTGTCATTTAATAAATCATAAGGGCCAACCATTACAATGCTGTAATCCGGATGCGCCGTTGCGATGGCTTTAATTATACTTGTATCTATTCGTAACGATGTAAGAACACCAACATAACCAATAATGGGATGCGGAATGTTTCGCATATCGTCCGGCAACGCAAATTTCTTTCTGCCATTGAATAGTTCGATGTTGCAACCCATTCCGAAATAATGTGAATTTGGATTATGCTTTAACGAATACTCCGTTAACGAGTGCGCATTAGCTACTACAAGATCTGATTTTGCAATAAGCTTCGCTTCTAATTCTATTCCATGTTTTTTCCAGTAATCTACGCCTAACAAATTATCGCGATCACAATAGATATAAAGTTTAGGATTCAAAAATTCCTTCAGATAATAAGATCTGAAAATATCATTATCATTAAAGATGATGAAGTCTTTAAAATTTAATTTTTCAATTGCAACTTTAATGTCTTCGGCAAATTTTTTATTGTTTCTTTTGTTTACGATAGAAAAAATTGAAGTGAAGGGAATCCAGTTTATTGATTCGATAATATTAGCGGGATAATAATTCCAAATGTTTTTTTCAACTTCGATAATTCGCTCTTCATTATTTTTTATGATGCTTAAATGTCTTTGAATATTTACATCATTCTTAGAATATAAAATTGTTTTTCTATCGAGCGGTGCATTAATGTATAGCACGCGATTATCCTTGGCAAATTCATGTGCAAGATTCTTACATGTGCTTCCAATATCCGTATACCATTGCTGTGAACTAACAATAATGATGTCGGCGCCTTTAAGAACAGAATTATTTTTTGTTTTCTTTTGAAGCGTTTGTGTTTCCATGATATTGGGATAAGATGCAGCGCTAATTTTTAGACGACTTACCAAGCCCGTGCAAAAGAATGGGCGGGGTAATAAGTCTCACAGTTTCTTTTATTGTATTTACAAACTTTGATTTCTTATCTTCTTTTCTATACTTGAATAATGTGTTATGATCTGCTTCACTTACAGCCATCTCTTCAACAGGTCTGCCATTAGTATAGTAGTATAATGCAAGCGATCTTCTTGATCTTCCTTCAGGGCATCTTACTACATTGGGATTACCGTGATAAGAAGTGCTTGTTGTTGAAAACATCGCCATGCGATTGAAGAGCGGCAAAATTGATTTGCGGCATGCTTTCATATCAACATCCCACAATTCAAACTGACCACCATATTCTTCTTTCCAATCTTCATTTAAATAAATCAACACATTCAAACGTCTGTCGAGTTTTGTTCTTGGATGTTTATTAAAATCAGCATGAATTTTCAACATACCACCGGGCTGAATCTGGTGCATTCCCCCGCCATCATAATAAGGGTCGGGTATAAGATTTTCTATACCTGTAAGCTCAGATAAAAATTCAAGAAATGGTTGGGAGTTTAAGTAGTGCATAAACTCTCTTGTTTTTTCACCAAATCTATATTCACCTTTCGACGCAAGTTTTATCTGGTTTGTGTCGTTATATTTAAGATCAGGGTTTTTTGACATGTCCGGAAATTCTGCAAGCACCTCCTTTAATGTATCAGCATTAAAGAAGTCATCAAAATAAATGTTTGGAAAAGGGTCAGCCGTTGCATAAGCAGTTTTATATTCGCGGGCAAATTCTTTTAGTTCTTCAACAGACTTGTTTATGAAATTCATTGCAAATAGTTTTTATTTAGTTTTTCACGATATAAAATTAGCAATGATTAAAGTAGTGAGCAAGTGGGTTTGGCGAACATTTGAATTTATTCAATATCCGTAGCGTTTTTAAGGTTAAACGACGCTATAATTTTAAAAGAAAAATCTTTTCCGGTGATACTAAAATCTGATTCAATCAGGAATACCTGGCTTAAAAATGCTGATATTCTCATCATTCTTGTTTTTTGTTTTGTTCCGTTGTTTCTTAGTTTTCCTTATCGTGTAAATATTTTTTTGTCGTGGGAAGGTGCTTACCGGTTGTATAAAGGCGAAATTCCATACAAAGATTTTGGATTGCCGATGGGCTTTGCATTTTGGGTTGTACCTGCAATTTTTTTCAAAATATTTGGACCTTATTTTTTAAGTCTTGTAAAAGCACAGGTTTTTTTAAATCTTGTTTGTTGCTTTTCATTCCGCGGCATTTTAAAAAAACTGAAACTGACGGATGGTTTGCGCATCGGCGTTATACTGGTCTTTTGTATTTCTTATATCTTAATTAATTTTTGGCCCTGGTATAATAATACAGACATCATTTATGAAATAGTTGCATTAAACTTTTTGTTTGCATTTTTTGAGCGAACAAAACGTTCACGCTATTTATATCTTTTTCTTTCCTGCCTGTTCCTTTTTATTTCTTTTTTTACAAAGCAAGATGGAGGCTTTCTAGCCTTTGCAATTGCATTTGTACTTGTGGCATATAATTCATTCTACTTAAAAAAATGGAGTGATCTTTTATTGTTTATATCGATATATGTTGCAATTGGCTTCTTAATTATTTTTCCTTTTACTAAATACAGTTTTGGTTATTGGTTTAATCATGGTCAACCTCCACACACAGCAAGAATTTCTATCCAGGATTTATTAGATGAAATTTTTGGCGGCGCGCAATGGATAAAATTTTATTTTTTATTAGTTATTTTGATTGCAGTTTATAAAATATACAAGCTGCCAAACTTTTTCAAGGATCGAAATGAAATTCTTTTTCTGCTGCTCACTTTAGGCATACTCACTGAAGCTGCAATTTTTGAAGTAACGAGTTATACGCCGCCTGATAACAATATATTCTTTCATGCGTTTGCGATCGCTTATATTTTTAAAGGATTTTCAGAGGTAACCGCGATTGATTTCAACCGGTCGAGAAATCAAATTGTTTTATTGTTATTGATTTTGTTCTGGTGGTCTGGCTCTTACTGGCAATATTTCAGCAGGATAACAAATCGCTTGTTTCCGCAGAAAACCGTTGTTGCTAATAATCCAAATGCTGAAAATGTAATCAACGAGCATACATACATGCTAAATCTCGATACAAATCACTACGAAGATGAAAGCACATGGAAAACAATTGATGGCTTAAAATCATTTCAAAAAATATATTTACCACCTTCAACCGTTGCAGGCATAAAACGCGTTATGCAAATGCCTGAGTTCAAGAATAAAGATGCGAAGGTTTTAAACATGAGTGAACTTACTTCTCTTGATTATGAAATAGGTTATAAATTAAACACCGGCGAAGATTATCCTTTATGGTATCATTTAGGTGTATGCATGTTTAATAAACAATGCGATACATTCTGCAATCAAATAAAAAATAAACAATACGACGTTGTATTGTATGAATACATCCCTTCTCTGAATAATTTTTATCCTTTTAGAGTGAGAGATAGTTTGCAGGTTTATTATAAAAAAGTTGACAGCTTTTTTGCACCGAGAAGACCAACTAACGGAACCATTGAAGTATATGTAAAATAAAAACATAGTTTTTTGAACTATGTTTTTTATTATGAAATTAACCTGCGAACTAGAATGAAATAACGCCTTTCAGTTCTTCGAAGAAAACATCTTTTTTACGGGCAGAAATTGGAATGGAAGTTCCGTTCGTCATAATTACAGAAGCAGAAATTCCCTTCACAATTTTTATCATGTGACGAATGTTAATAAGATAAGATTTATGTATGCGGTAAAATCCTTTTTCAACCAACAACTCTTCAAAATCTTTTAATGATTTTGAAGCAACGTAAGACTGATTGCCTTTTAATTTCAATTTTGAATAACTATCTAAAGCTTCAATGTACATGATGTCGTTTATATCAACAATATCATATCCATCTGCAACATGCACCACAATCTTTGAAAAATTATCCGGCATTGTATTAAAATAATTTTTCATCAACCCGGCTATTTCCCCAAACTTATTGTTTTGTTTGCTTTTTACTTTTTCAAGTGCAGCAAGAATATCACTTGCTTTAAACGGTTTTAAAATGTAGTCCATTGCAGCCATCTTAAGCGCCTGAACTGCATATTCCTGGTAAGCAGTTACAAATATTACTTCAAACTTTGGTTCCGTTATTTCTTCAAGCAATTCAAAAGATGTATGCGGAGGCATTTTGATGTCCATGAAAATAACATCAACATTTTCTTCTTCTATAAATCTTCTGCCGTCTTCAATATTGTTGGCAGTCCAAACCACCTCAACATTATTGGCGTCCTTTAGAATCTTTTTTAAAATTTCAATGTTAGAATTCTCATCATCCAGTATAGCAGTCCTGATTGTTTTCATAAATAAGACATTGGTATAATAAAGATAGTAAAAGCAATATTACGTATTATCTCTGAAAGGTAAATATAATTCAACGATAACGCCAGTGTTTTCACTGGTATCAGCTTTATTAATAATCGTTAATTTTCCTTTTTTATTGTGGAATGAATTAATAACCTCTAATCTCTCCTTAATAATAAACATGGCAGAATTTTCATTACTAAAAATATTAAAACCTTCCTTTTTCAGTCCCAGTCCGTTATCTTCAATCTTGCAAACAATATACTCATCTTCTAATTTAAAACTCATGTATAGCTCGCCATTTTGTTTTTTTGGGGCAAGACCATGTCTGATTGCGTTCTCAACCACGGGCTGAACCATCATTGTTGGAATCTTATAATTTTTTGCATCAGATATTCCTATAATGTCAATTTTACAGGTAAAGCTGTTATTAAATCTTATTTTTTCAAGCTCGATGTAACGTTCTATAAATTCAATTTCCTCACTAAGTTTTACATGCGATTTCTTTGCGTTCTCAAACATCTGGCGCATCAATAAAGAAAAATCTGATAGGTAATTAAATGCCTTCTCATTTTCATTTATCATTATTAAATATTGTGCGGCGCTAAACGAGTTATAAATGAAGTGTGGGTTCATTTGGGTGCGGAAAGCTTTTGTTTCCATATCTATCTGGTTGTTTTTATAGGCGAGCTCTTTGTTTTGTTTGGTTAACCTCACGTACATACGATCGTAAAAAAAAATTCCAACAACAAGCGCTCCTAACATAAACATACCAACAACAATATCAAATTCCATAAGCAGGGGCTAAAATTTTTTCATTAAATATTGCACTCAGTTTGCAAAACATTACAACAATGTACAAACTCCTGGTAACGTAAATAAATTTATTTTCACCTTATGAAAAACATTTTTTTGGTGTTTTTATTATTGCAGTGTGCTGTTTTTTTGAATGCTCAATATACTATTCGCATAGTTGTTACCCATGTTGCAACAAAGGCTAATGATGCAATTTATTTGTCGGGAAATTTTAATGATTGGAAGCCCGACAGCAACAGTTTTAAATTAAAACCTTTTGGCGGCGGCAGATTTGTTGTTGTTTTAAATGATGTTGCGCCCGGCGATTATCAATATAAATTTACGCGTGGAAATTGGAATAAGGTTGAAACAACTGCAAAAGGCGAAGAGATAGATAACAGAACACTAACGGTAAATGGCGATACATCTCTTGAAGTTTCAATTGAAGGTTGGAAAGATGATTTCCCGGATAAGCCAATTCCCAACACGGCTTCTGCAAATGTGCATTTGTTAGACAGTGCTTTCTTTATTCCGCAGCTCAATCGTTACAGGAGAATTTGGATTTATCTTCCTGCATCTTATCAAAAAGAAAAAAATAAATTGTATCCTGTTTTGTACATGCAGGACGGACAGAATTTATTTAATGATCAAACAGCAGCGTTTCATGTTGAATGGGGAGTTGATGAATGTCTTGATACGCTCGAACCACAATTACACAAGGAATTTATTGTTATTGGAATTTATAATGACAGCACAAAGCGTATTAACGAATACGATCCTTACGATGATGATAAATATGGTAAAGGCGAAGGCAATCAATATCTCGATTTTATTGCAAACACACTAAAACCTTATGTTGATAAAAATTTCAGAACATTAAAAGATGCGAATCATACAATCATTGCGGGCAGCAGCATGGGTGGTTTAATTTCAATGTATGCGTTAGTGAAATATCCTGAAGTGTTTGGTGGCGCCGGAATTTTTTCTCCTGCATTTTGGATAGCGCCTCAAATTTATACCGATGTTGCAAACGCAAAATGGCAAAAAAATTTCCAGATATATTTTTATGCAGGGGAAAAAGAAAGCGACAGAATGATAATTGATATGCAAAGAATGTTCAACATCATCAAACAAAAAAATTGTTGCCGCATAGAAAAAGTAACTTTTCCATTAGGGCAACACAACGAAAAATACTGGCGTGATGAGTTTGATGATTTTTATCGCTGGCTTACACCATAAAATTTTTAGATGACAACAAAAGCATTATTGGAAACTATAATTTCCGGCGATTTTAAAACATTGTCAAGAGCAATTTCTAAAATTGAAAATAATAATTGTGATGACTTATTAAAACTGCTTCCGCCATCAAACAAAAAAATGCTCGGCATTACAGGTCCGCCCGGCGCAGGAAAAAGTACATTGGTTAATTGCCTTATTTCAGAATACATAAAGCAAGGGAAAAAAATTGGTGTTGTATGTGTTGATCCATCTTCTGCATTTACACACGGTGCTTTGCTGGGTGACAGGATAAGAATGAATAAATGGTTTAACCATCCTGATGTTTACATACGCTCACTTGCAAGTCGTGGTAATATGAGCGGATTGCATCCGTCTATCATTGAAATTACTGATGTGATGAAGGCTGCACCATTTGATAAAATTATTATTGAAACAGTTGGTGTTGGTCAAACCGAAACAGAAATTGCTGCGCTTGCAGATACAACTGTTGTGGTACTTGTGCCTGAAGCAGGCGATGAAATTCAAACAATGAAGGCAGGTTTAATGGAGATTGCCGATGTTTTTGTGGTGAATAAATCTGACAGACCCGGTGCTGATAAATTTGTAAAAGATTTGAGCAATATGCTTGCACCTGCATTTCAATTAAAGCAAAAAGAAATACCTGTTATAAAAACAATCGCTACAGAAAATACAGGCGTGAATGAATTGATTGAAAAAATTGACCTTGTTGAAAACGCTTATGATGCTAATAAAAAAATAGAATTGCTGGCGGAGAAAATGTTCAGTTTAATTCAACAAAAAAGAATGCGTGATATAAATAAAGATATTCTTATTGCAGACTTAAGCGAGGCGTATAAAAATCCTGACTTCAACTTATATAAGCTCGCAGAAAAATATTGATGAAACTATTCTTCTGTTTTTTGCCTTAAGCTTTTCTCCTGCTTCCACCATCTCAAGCCTATAAATCCGCCAACGGCAAAAGGTGTAAGCATTAAATAAAGTATTCCAGTGTTTAATCCTTTGCCGGCTTTTTCTCCTAATTGAGAAGCGGTTTTAGTACAGATTGAACATTGTGCAGCAACAGTGTTTGTAATTACAAAAAATAAAGTGCATAAAACAAGCACAAAAACAAACTTCTTCATTTCAAATCATTTTCAATGCAAAGATAAAAAGAATGAATGGTAAACCTTTAAATAAAAAGTCAAAGCCTTACTAACTTATAAACCTCTAAAAAGTGGTCTTCCAACTTGCTCCATACCTGGCCAAGGAATAAATGCGAGAACAATTACAAGGGCAAGCAAATACAGCGTTATGCAACGCCTGTGTTTTTTTCTGTCTGAAATTTCTTTGCGAAAAACGCCTCTAGCTATTGTTATTAATATAACTGCGATAATCATTCCCACTGTGTGTTCAACTGTAAAAAAGCGTGATACCGGATCTTGCATTGCCGCGCTTGCACCCATATTTTTTATTGCATGAAAACCATATGCTCCGGCGATCCATTGATAAATGCCAAGCAAAAAAGTTATATGCGTGAAAATCATCAGCCATAAACCAAGTTTTTTATCTGCATTACCAAACGGCTTATTTAATGATGCAAAATGTTTTACAAGATTTATAAACAGGAGTAATAAAATTACCCAGCGTAAATAGCTATGAAGAATTAATATTATGTTGTACATCGAATTGTTTTTGGTTAAAGCAAAGATGAAATAAAATCGTGAATGGTGAATCGTGAAAATAAGAACTTATGTATTTATCATCATTTAATTTTTGATTTTTCATTACTGCACCCAATCTGCCATAAACAAATTAATATTATAACCGCCGCCGCTGGTTCTGTTTGATGAGAACATTATTTTTTTGCCATCGTAACTGAACATTGGAAAAGCATCAAAGCCATTGCTGTGAGATATTTTTTCCAAACCGGTTCCATCAAGATTTATCAAATACATGTTGAATGGAAAACCGTGCGCATATTCATGATTGCTGCAAAAAATAATATGCTTTCCATCTGGCGTAAAGTTCGGCGCCCAATTAGCCTGACCGAGATTAGTAATTTGTTTTGCATCGCTTCCATCTGCGTTTGCTATAAACACTTCCATTTGTGTTGGTGCAACTAAATTTTCAGATAACAGTTGTTTGTAATCTGCAATGTCTTCGGGTGTCTTGGGGCGGCTTGCGCGCCATACAATTTTTTTACCATCAGGACTAAACCATGCGCCGCCATCATAACCCAGCTCATGTGTTATTTGTGTAACTTTTTCTGTTTTCAAATCCATCACATACAAATCCAAATCGCCATTACGTATTGAAGTAAAAATCATTTTTGTTCCATCGGGCGATAAAGTTCCCTCTGCGTCATACCCTTTTGTTTTAGTAAGTTGTTTAATTATTTTGCCTGATGTATCAGCTAAAAAAATATCGTAGGTATCATAAATCGGCCACAAATAACGATTGCCATATTTTGTTCTGTCTGGTACGGGCGGACAACTATCTCCACCTAAATAAGTTGATGCATAAATAACGTGCTTGCCATCACGCAAAAAATAACCGCAAGTGTTTCTTCCTTTAAAACTTATTTGCTTATAAACAAAACTGTCTTCATTGTTTTGTGGAATTGTTCCGATAAACATTCTGTCGCAATCAATATGCTCTGCTTCATTCTTTCGTTGAAAGATAATGTGTTTACCGTCATAACTCCAGTAGGCTTCAGCGTTATCGCCACCAAATGTTAGTTGCCGCACATTTTTAAAATGCTTTTCATCAGCATACAATAAACTGTCTCCTTTTTGTGCGCATAATTTTATGCAACAAAACAAAAGCAAAACAAAAACAATTATA
>JBEHXR010000080.1:0-12045 GCA_048498595.1 Bacteroidota bacterium | reverse complement strand
TTTGTCGGTGCAAAGCCATGCGGTTGAAACCATGCAATTAATTTTTCTGCAACGGGTTGACAAGCTTTTATACTTGCAGCGCATTTTGCCGGGTTGTGCGCAAAATCATCAATAAGCCAAATACCATTTTTATTTCCGATTATTTGATGGCGGCGATAAATGCCTTCATAATATTGTAAAGCCTTTGCGCAGGTTTTTAAATCAACACCGATAAAATTTGCAGCAGTAATTGCAGCTAAAGCATTTTCTGCGTTATGTTTTCCTGGTGCATTTAATTTAAACTGAATTTGATCAACTGTAAAAGAAATTTCAAATCCTTGCTGAAAAAAATCTTTTAAATGATAAGCAGCATTACTTCTTTCATCAGTTGAAAAATCTTGTTTAAAACTTTGAGAAAGTTCTGCAGCGAGTTTGTTGTTTTGATTAACGATAAAATTTTTGCTGTTGTTTTTAAATTGTGCGAATAGTTGCATCAGCTCAGGTAAATCTTTATGGTCTTTATCAACATTCAGCAACACGCCAATTTCTGGTTTATATTTTATAATGCTTCCATCACTTTCGTCTGCTTCAATTATCAGCCACTCTCCTTTTCCTGCCTGTGCATTTCCAATTTTGTTTTGCTTTATCAAACGTGTTAACCCTGCACCACTAATAAGCCCGGGCTTTAATCCTGCAAAATCTAAAATTTCAAACAACATAGCAACCGTTGTGCTTTTGCCGGAAGTACCACCAATAGCAATTGTTTTTTTACTCTCCGCAATCAACGCCAATAAATCGCTGCGTTTAATGATGGGTATATTTAACTGCTTTGCTTTTTGTACTTCATACACTGTATCTTCAACTGCAGTTGAAACAACAACAAGATCAATAGAAGAATTAATTCCTTCGCCTGTTTGTTCAAAGCAAATAATACCTTCTGCTTCTAATTTATTTTTTATTTCGTTTACTGCATCAGGTTTAAAATACCTGTCGCTGCCGCTAACTTTTTTACCTGTTTCATTTAAATATTGTGCAAGCGCACTCATGCCGGTTCCTGCAATGCCAATAAAAAAAACATTTTTAAAATCGCTGAGAGAAGAGATCATTTAGTTAAGATGAAGCGCAATATAAGTCAGCGGCAAAACACAGTAAAATATTTAAGCTAAAGGCAGCTCAACAAAAAATATCGTTCCTTCTTCAGGCGCAGTTACAAACCATATTTTTCCGTTTGCTTTTTCAACAATGGCTTTACAAATGGCAAGTCCTAAGCCAGTGCCCGAAGTTTTTGTAGTGAAGTTTGGATCAAAAATTTTTGACTGCAATTCTTCTTTAATTCCATTGCCATTATCTTTTACTGAAATGATGATATTATTATCTGCAATAAACTGCTTGATAAAAATTTCAATATTCTCATTTTCTTTCGCTGCTTCAATTGCATTTTTTATAAGATTTGTAAACAAGCGGTTTATCTGCGCCTTATCATAAAAAATTTCTGCCTTGTTTTTATCATGCACGTATTTAATCTCTGTTTGCGATCCTGTTTTATAAAGGTTCACAAGGCTTTGTATCACTTCAGTTATATCAAAATGTTCAGGGTTTGTTTGTTCAATGTTTGCGAACTGAGAAAAATCACTTGCTATTTTAGCAAGCTGATCTATTTGCTCTATCAACGATGAAGCAAGTTTTTTTGAAAGTTTAACTGCATTTGCTGTATTGCTTTCCATTGCACGTTGAAGGTATTGAATGCTCAGCTTCATCGGCGTTAGTGGATTTTTTATTTCATGCGCTACCTGTCTTGCCATTTGCCGCCATGCACCTTCACGTTCACTTCTTGCCAATGCTACTGCACTCTGTTCAAGTTTTTTTACCATCTTATTGTATTCTTCCACAAGCATTCCTATTTCATCCGTTGTTTCCCAGGCAATCTCTTCGTTCATACTGCCAATATTTATCTCTTTCATTTTATTGCCAATTAATTCAAGCGAAGAAGTTATTCTACCTGTAAGCGTAACCGCAATTGCGCCGGCGAAAATAAATATGAGCGCATTTAAGATGATAACGGTGATGAGAAAATCAGATATCTCTTCCTGTAATTCTGTGTGAGAACTTAATAACGGAATATTTAGATAAGCAATCGTTTCATCACTTTCATCTTTAACCGGCATGTAAATGCTTTGATAGGAAAAATTTCCTATCCTTTCTTCATGTACAAATCTTGTGCTGTGCCGGTAATGCATTTCGTAAAATGCAACGGGATTAATCTTATTACTTAAAATTTCTTTGCTGTAGATATATGGCTGCGATGATGCAATGAGATTGCCACTTCTGTCATAAAAATTTATATCAGTGTTGTGTATTGCAGAAATATCTTCAATCTTCTTTTCAAAATCTTCCTGCGAACCAATATCAGAATTTAATGCCTGCTTTATTTCATTGGCAATAATCTGCGATGAATTTATTAATTGCGCGGTTGTGTTCTTATTAAACCTGTAAATAAAAAATGATATAGTTGCTACGCCGATTATCAAAAAAGAGAAAACACTCAAACCAATTATCGTTGTTTGAATTTGCGTTCGAATATTAAACCTGAAAAGATTGCGTAAAGAAAATTTTTGAACCGGTTCTTCTAAAACGCGTTTGCTTTCATGCACAATAAAAGCAAGCACTATAAACAAAACAAACAAGTATGCAAACAGCGTAATATAATTAAAGAGCAGGTTGTTTCTTTTCGCAATAATAATAAGCTTGTCAGCGGTTGCATGGTACCACAATTGGCTATAACCAAGAGAATCTATATAGTAATATTTCAGTTTCGGTATCTGTTGCGGTGCTACTGAATCAGCAAAATTAAAACCGGAAAAAGATGATACCAATCTTCGCCTGTCATAAATGCCAAACGCATAACCTTTATCAACCTGCGTTGTAACATCATTCATTTGCTTAAAAAGTTCGGGCGTGAGCGCATTATTTTTAAGAGATTTGGATTGAATTAAAACAAACATGCTTCCCAGCAGTGCACTATCATTTGCAATTTGTTTCTTAAAAATGTAATTATAATTACCACTGCTTGATTTAAAATACCAAAGATTTTCCACACCTGTTGGCGTTCCTTTATTTTCCACAACAGAGTTTATAACATCATAGCTTGACGATTCATCGTTATAAAGTGGTTTGTTGCTGCTATCAAAAAAATAAATACGTGTTAGATATTTATCTGCATAAGTTGACAACATTTGTGTTGTAAGGCTATCCCTGATCACTCTGTTTGAATCGGCGTTTTGCAGCCTGTAAAAATTATCTTGCAAAAACCGATCGGTAATACCAGACAAAGCAATATTTATTAAATGAATGGATGATGAATCAACATCCTGCTGCATGGATTCGGCTATTTTAACCCTGCTCGCTTTTTCTGTAATGCTATTCTGGTAAACAATCAATGCAGAAGCTGCCGCCGTAACAATAAGCGCCCAAATAATAAAAAATGATGAGCTAACAAGTGAGGAAACTGAAGGATTGTTTTTGTATTCAATAAAAACAATAACAGGTACAAGAAATGCAATAGCGATTAATAGTATCGGTGTTTGTACGTGAAAAAGTTTAAGATTTATAAGAAGAAACGAACAGCTTATAAATAACAGAAGCCTCCAAAAAATTGAAAGCGGCAATGATAGTGAAGTTTGCACCATTAACCCTGTTAAATACAACCATACATATAGCAGCATACATATAATTGCAAAACCAATAAATGAATAAATATTCAGTGAAAAAAAATCTGAAGCATTAAAACTTATCGTTGAGTTAGTTACCAGGCTGCTAACAATATTTGCCACATAAAAAGTTAACAAAGGAATCAGCATGAAAACAGAATATCTTATGATAATTCTTATGGAGAGAAGTTTTGTTGACCTGATTGGATAATCTGCAGCCCTGTAAAATCTTCTGAAAAAAATAATCAGCCACATTAAAAGAACGGAATTAAACAAAAGATTACCCAGCGAACTGTTTATCATTCCACCATAATAAACGGAGCTTCGGAATAAATTAAGCACATGATAATCGAAAGGAAACGGAAACAGGTAAACCGTTAATCGTAAAAGAAAAAATAACAGAACAAGAAATGTAAAACCGCTTGCAAAATTTTTCTTTCTAACAATTTCTGCCGCAACATTATTTATAAAAACAAAAAGAATGATCAATGCAATTATTCGCAATAAAATTGAAAAACTGCCCGGCACATCTATGTGCGATTCGCTTTTTTCTTTTACGCCGAAGAGAATTTTTCCATCAGAATTTTTAACGGGTGCGCCCTGGTAAGCATCTGTTATTTTATAACTGTTACCAATTTCCTGGTGTACAGCAAAAGAAGGTTTCAGGTATTCGTTTTGCAAAAAATATTCCCAGTGAATTGGAATAAGCGTGCAGAAAAAATAAGTAGTGTTATTCCATACAATTGTCTTCTTTATAAATTCAAACGTACCGTTTTGATAATTCACCACATAACTGCCATCGGCATCGGTAAGGTTGTCTGGTGCAATCGCCATTTTATTTGTGTTCCAAAAAATTTGTATGGGATCGCCAAGATCATTTAACTGGTATGCAAAAATTCCCTGTCCATCTGTAACAAGCTGTTCTTTTGATTGCGAAGGCGCATCTCTTATGATCGATGCAATTATGCTTGTATCATGCAAAATATTTTTGAATGAATTTTCTTCCCCTTCGATATAATCGCTTAAAATGTTTGCAACTTTTGTTGCAGAAGAACTGTAAGAAAGATAATTGGTGAAAATAAATGAAAGCGTATATAACCAGGCTGCTGCTAAAAAAAGCCAGGCATTTTTATTTATTGCATTTTTGATAGATTCAATCAAGTAAGCGGTTTTTCTTTTTTTACAATATTCCAGATCGCATCCATTTCCTCAAGCTGCATGTCGTGCAGGTTTTTATTCTCAGCTGCAGCAATGGCTTCCATTCGCTTAAAACGATGAATAAACTTTTTGTTTGTTTTCTCTAACGCATTTTCGGCATCAATATTTAAAAAGCGGGCATAATTTATAAGGCTAAAGAGCAAATCGCCAAACTCTTCTTCCACATGTTCTTTGTCATTTGCTGATATTGCCTCCTGCAATTCTTTTGTTTCTTCTTCTACTTTTAACCAAACGTCTTCTTTATTATGCCATTCAAAACCCACTTGTTTTGCTTTCTCCTGCACGCGTGTTGCCTTTACAACTGCAGGTAAAGAAACGGGCACACCATCCAGCACAGATTTTTTTCCTTCACTCAATTTTATTTTCTCCCAATTTCTTTTTACATCTTCTTCATCGTTCACTTTAACGTCGCCGTAAATATGCGGATGTCGTTTAATTAATTTATTGCAGATGGTTTCAATTACATCATTTAAAGTAAACTTGTTTTGCTCATTTGCAATTCTTGCATAAAAAATTATGTGCAATAAAATATCGCCTAATTCTTCTTTAATATCATTCCAGTTCTCTGTTGTGATGGCATCCGCTAATTCATACGTTTCCTCAATCGTCATCGTGCGCAAGGTTTGAATGGTTTGCTTTTTATCCCAGGGACATTTTTCGCGCAACTCATCCATTATTTGTACAAGTCTTTCAAAATTGTCTTTGTAATTATTCATATTAAACCTGTATTAAAGATGTTAGTGAAAAAACAATCAATAGTAACGCGAGCACTACCGAATAGCACAAAAGAAAAATGAAATATTTTAAAATGGTTTTAAACCTGCGTTGCTCATAAAAATTTCGCATTGATTTATATACATAAAAAAAGATAAAAATTACAGTAATAGAGCTGAGCACACTTAGGAATTGCCAATGTAAATAATCATTTAACAAACCAAGTGCATAAACGAGTAAATTAAAAATAAAAACGGCGCTGTAAATGTGCACGATTAAAACGCCATGCTGAACATAAGTAAATTTTTTTCTTCGGATATATAATAACGAAAAAATAAGCGCAGCCACCGGCAAAGAAACAAACATCATTTGCGGTAGTGAATGAACAAACTTTTCTTTAATAGCTTCATAAAATTCAACTCTTCTGCCTTTATATTTTTGATTGATAGAAATTACTTTATGCTCAATCTTTTGCATCAACCATCCATCTCTTGATTTTTCAGGAAGTGCTTTTTGTATCGAATCATATTCCGCAATTGTTCCGGGCGTATTATCTGTTAGAATAACACCTTTTGCAAGTGAAATTGTATCCTGGTTCTTAATATTTCCCGTATCCATTTTCATTCCTGTAATATCATAAATGTGTAAAAGCTGATCCGCCTGTTTTATTTGATAAAGAATATCTTTTCGCTTTAATGTATCTGCTGTGTGTGATAATTGTTTTTGCAAAGAATCTCTGCTGTGCAAAATTGACGTTCTGAAAGTTTCGCTTGGAACTTCTTCGCCTGAGTGAGAAAAACTAAAGACCAATAAAAAAAACATTGCCGAAATAAAGATGTACAATCTTATTGGATGAAGATAGCTGGCTCTTCTTCCGCGAACATATTCATAGGTTAATAAACCCGGGTGAAACAATAACGTTTTGATGGTTGAAACCGCTTTACCATCATAGTGAAAAATATCATAAACAAAATGTGAAAGTAATTGCCAGAAAGTTTCTTTCGGTTCAATGTTCTCCTGCCCGCAAACGCTGCAGAATCGTCCATACACCTGCGCATTACAATTTAAACAATTTTTTTCCGTTCTTAATCTTCCGTGAGCCATTTTAAAAATTCACTAAAAATACACAACACATTTTAACCGCAATATATACCTTGCCGCTTTTGTTACACTCAAATAATATAATTCATTAAATGAAAGCATTACTGGTAACCGCTTTAACCTTTTTTATTTTTAAAACATCCTGGTGCCAATATTATTATAATGATATCGTTTCCCTAAAACAATCAAATGAAATTTATAACACACTAAAAAGAAACAACATTCAACTGGTTACGGCTACAAGTGTGGAAGCAGATAACACACCCACAACAGGTTTCTCTTACAAAAGACAAATAACAAATAATGGTTCTTTAGTTATTACTGATATTTCGCTGGAGGCAACAGGTGCAACAGAAACATTGGAATATTATACCAACAATCTTTTATCAAAATCCGTTGACAGCTCTGCAAACGTTATGACAACGGTAGATTATAAATATAATGATGCCGGAAATATTGATTGGATTGAAACACAAACCGACGATACTTCACGAAATATGCATAGTGTAGAAGTGCATAAATGGTTTTATACAAATAATATCCCTGATTCTATGCTTCGCATAAAAGACAATGCTGATACAACTTTTGTTCATTTTAAAAAAGACGATAAGCAAAACATTATTGAAGAATTATGGATGAAGAAAAACAGGATAATCGAACATTATTTTTATTATTATAATGACAGCAGCCAACTGACGGATATTGTTCGCTTTAATACACGCGCACAACAAATGCTTCCTGATTTTTTACTTGCGTATAATAATAATGGAGTACTATCACAGTTAACGCAAATCCCGCAAGGCTCTTCTGATTATGTTACCTGGCAATATGTTTATGATGAACGCGGATTGAAAATAAAAGATGTGTTGTTTGATAAGCATCAGCAGTTGCTGGGAACGGTTACCTATACTTACCAATAAATCTTCCTAAAATTAATTTTTAAAAAATATTAATTAAACGTTTGTTTAGTTTTAAACGTTTGTTTAATTTTGTGCCCGTTTAAAAATTTGTGCATGAAGGATAAGCGGACACATATCATTGAAACGGCAATGGATCTTTTTGCCGGTAAAGGTTACGAGGGTACATCAATAAGAGATATTGCAGAAAAAGCATCTGTAAATCTCGCAATGGTGAATTATTACTTCGGCTCCAAAGAAAAGTTATTCGAAAAAATTGTTGAGTATAAATCTTCGGTAACACGGGGTTTATTAGATGAAATTCTTAAGAACGAACAACTTTCTTCCATTGAGAAAATATATGCAATAATAGATTCGTATGTTGAAAAGCTTTTCACCCATCGCTCTTTTCACCGGTTAATTTACCAGGAGTTGATACTTAATCTGCGTGATGAATTACAGAACTCTATTGTAAATAACCTTGCTCCCAATTCAACTATAATAAAACGAATTATTGAAACCGGTATAAAAAATGGAGAATTTAAAAAAGTAGATGTAGAGCTAACCCTTGCATCACTTATGGGTACAATTAACCAGGTTTTGTTATCGAAGAAATTTTGCAATAAAATTATGAACAAAGACGACGATTATGTGCCATATGATGATATAAAATTTAGAAAACGTGTACGCAATCATTTAAGACAACTAATGGATGCACATTTATTAAATAATTAAATTAAAAAAGAAATGGCTAAAGAAAACCAGGAACAACAAGGCACAGAGAACAATCAACAAAAAAAGAAAAACTCGCCGATACGTTTTGTAATTATTGGCATTATAGTAATTGCAGGATTAATTTGGGGATGGACAAAAATTTCTTATGCACTCACACACGAAACCACTGATGATGCACAGGTAGAAACAAATATCTCTCCTGTATTACCACGTGTGGGTGGTTATGTAAAATATATTGCGGTTAACGATTATGATTCGGTAAAAAGCGGGCAGTTATTGGTACAGCTTGATGATGCTGAGTTGCAAACACAGCTATTGCAAATGCAGGCAGATTATGAAGCTTCTAAAGCTGATATTACAAATGCACAGGCAGCTTTAAAAAATGCAGAGATTTCATTAGGCAGTAACCGCGGCGATATTCAGTTGGCTTCTATTAAAGTGCAGCAGGCACAAGAAGAATATCAGCGTGATCAAAATCTTTTTAACGACCAGGCTATAACAAAAAAACAATTAGACGATAGTAAATTTAATTTAGATCAAGCTAAACAACAGGCTTCTAATAATCAAAGCCATCTTTCTACGGCTCAAAGTGGGATTGCAGTTTTACAAGCAAGTTTGCAAAAAGTACAAGCCGCATTAGGTGTTAAAGAAGCTGCAATTCAGCAACAGCAATTAAAAATTTCTTACACAAAAATTTATGCACCCACATCTGGTAAATTAGGTAAATTAAATATCACAGTTGGTCAATATGTGCAGCCGGGAACACCATTATTTTCTATTGTGAATGATACAACCTATTGGGTAGTTGCAAACTTTAAAGAAACACAGATAAGAAAGTTTCACCAGGGAATGCCGGTTGAAATTTCTTTAGATGCTTATCCTGATTCAACGTTGCAGGGAACTGTTGGAAGTTTGAGTGAAGCAACGGGCGCAAGATTTTCTATTTTACCTCCGGATAATTCAAGCGGCAACTTTATTAAAGTAACGCAACGTGTTCCGGTGAAGATCGATATTAAGAATGTACCTCAATATAAAAATATTTTAAGAGCAGGCTTAAGCGCTTACGTAAGTATCCCAACAAAATAATTACACACATAGTCAACCGTGAATCGTGAATCCATAGAGGAAACGGATTGGAAAGCAACATTCACGTTTGATGATTTAAATTTTCAAAGAATCAATTAATAAAATTTAGCATCGCGAATCAAACATAAATATTCATTATTCTCTTATTCATGTTTGACGATTCACGAAAAAAGATTCACGAAAGATAATTTAATGAACAAGGTCGCAAAATATATCATTGTTCTTACAACCGTTTCTGCTGCGGTGATGGAGTTGGTTGATACTTCCATTGTAAATGTTGCCATAACTGATATGGCAGGAAGTCTAGGTGTAAGTATTGAAGACATGAGCTGGGTAATTACATCTTATGCAATTGCCAACGTAATTATTATTCCGCTTACAAGTTTTTTAGCACAATATTTCGGCAGGAAAAATTATTATCTCGTATCGATGATAATTTTTACAATCGCTTCATACATGTGCGGACAGTCAACAGGTCTTGTTGAAATTATTATCTGGCGTTTTATACAAGGTGTTGGCGGCGGTGCTTTACTTTCTACTTCGCAAGCCATTTTATTTGATGCATTTTCAGAACAAGACAGACCTATCGCATCGGGTTTATTTGGAATGGGCATGGTGCTTGGTCCTACTTTTGGTCCAACCATTGGCGGATTAATTATCGAACATTTTAGTTGGCCGCTCATATTTATGATCAATGTTCCAATCGGTATTGTAGCTACTTTACTTGCTTACACTTTTGTTGACAAGAAACCGGGCGAAGGCGAGCACAAGAAAGGTATGTATATTGATTACACCGGCATTTTATTTCTTGCAGCGGGCATCGGCTGTTTGCAATATGTGCTTGAAAGAGGAGAAACAGAAGATTGGTTCAGCAGTAATACCATTCGCATTTGCACAGCCATTGCTGTTGCAGGCATTGCAAGTTTTATTATTCGCGAATTAAAAATTAAAAAGCCTGCAGTTAATTTAAGGGTGATGGGTAACCGTAACCTTGTGTTCACTACCATTTTTACTTTTGTCGTCGGCTTTGGGTTGTATACATCGGTGTTTGTGTATCCTGTACTTGCGCAACGTGTGCTGGGATTTACAGCATACGAAACAGGCTTATCATTATTAGCACCTTCTTTAATTTCAGTAATACTGATGCCGGTTATTGGAAAAGTAATGAGCAGAGGTGTTTCGGCTATTCCGTTTGTTGTAACAGGATTTATTCTGTTTGCAGTATTTACATTTCTTGCTTCGCGAATGAGCCCTGATGTTGGAATATGGAATTTCTTCTTCCCGTTTGTGCTTCGGTCGGCAGGGCTTTCAATGGTTATGTTGCCTTTAATTAACCAGGCAGTAGCAGGTTTGCAACCCAAAGATTATTCCGCCGGTATCGCATTAAATAATATGATTCGACAGTTAGGTGGTGCATTTGGTATTGCTATTGCAAATAATTATATCGCTCATCATTACTTAATACACAGAATGAATTTAGTGAGTAACCTTACACAAGGTGCCCCGGCATTAACGCAAAGGTTAAGTGCAACTTCGCAAGGCATTGGCTCGAGACTTGGTCTTGACAGTGTGAGTGCCGCTCATTCAGCACTTGCCGTTTTAAATGCGCAGGTTGACAGGCAGGCTTACTATCTCTCTTATCTTGATACATTCAGGTTGATATCGTTATTTTTTATAGTGATCATTCCGTTTGTAACATTTTTAAGAGCAAAGAAAAAAACATTTGGCAATGGTGGCGGTGCAGCAATGGAGGCACATTAGTTTAATTATGATAAAACAAATTTTGTTCTGAGACAGATAAACAAAAAGTATTTTAAAATGAAAAAATATTTGATAACATCAGCTTTAATCATTTTTTCAATAACAACATTTTCGCAGGTTACACCTAATGATGAATTAAAAGGATTGATTGATGCTTCATTCAGCTATTATCCAAAAGTTAAAGAGGCAACCAACCAAATAGAAATAGCACAAGAAGGTCTTGATCTTGCAAAAACAAATTTGCCTGAAGTAGATGGAGACGCGAGTTACACATATATTCAGCCAAAAATAACATTACCATTTCCCATAAATGGTGAAACAGTAAACTTTCAGTTTGCACCCGTGAATGCATACGATGCACATGTTGGCGCGAATTATATGCTGTTAGATTTTGGAAGATTGAAAGCTTCTATCGATAAAGCAAAATCAAATCTTAAATATTCAATTGATAATGTACAAAACGTACAAACGCAATTGGCAAGTAATGTTTCCACTGTTTATTACAATATTGTTTATTTAAAAAAGGCAATTACTGTTGAAGACAGCGTTTTAAATTTTCTTAATTCAAATAAAAGAATTGCACAAGACAGGTTAAATAACGGCGATGCTATAAAGCTTGATGTATTAAACATTCAGGCGCAAATTGATGCAGAGCAAAATCATCGTGAAGATCTTTTGAACAATCTTCAAAAACAAATAACACTGTTGCAATACACCAGCGGAAACACAAATGTTTCAGATACTTCATTTGATTTTTCAATTGCCGTACAACCAACTTCAGATGCGCTTGTTACAGCACAAACATCAGCACCGGATTTTATACTTGCACAAGATCGTGTTGAACAGGC
>JBEHXR010000079.1:0-12147 GCA_048498595.1 Bacteroidota bacterium | reverse complement strand
GGTTGTTGATTTAAATCGAGTAGCCGCAACACTAAAAAACAGCCTTCATTTTTCGCAGCTCTTTCTAATGCTCTTGCAACCGATAAATATTTTTTTACTGTTGTTGGTCCAATCTCAGAAAACACTTGCGTTATCAATCTTTCTTTTCCGTTCATATCAACCAACAAAACCTGCAGCATCATATCGCGATGCGTTTCAAAAGTATTATTGGCAACCATAACAGAACTATCAGCAGGATTGAACATGATGTGCAAAGGCTCACCTGCAGTATGCAATCCATATAAACATGCATTTGGGTCGAGATAATAGTCATACATCTGCCCGCGCATCGCTGTCCATGGATTTTGTGTTTTCCAAATAATAACACCTGTATACCAATCCCACATGTGCGATGTAAACCCTTCAATCAATCCGCGATATTGATCATAGTTAACCAACTGCGCTTTTACAGCAAAGTCTTCTGCATCTTTTGCACCACCATATGCATTGATGCTTTCATCATAACCGATGTATTTATGATAGCGCCAAACAGAATCAACAGTTTCTTTTCCGTTTTGAAAAACGGGCGCAATTAAATTTTCTTCAGGAATAAATCTTTTCAAAGAAGTATAATCACTCAAACCAACAGAACCCACTTCTGAATTAAACGGAAACGTTTTTGTTTCAAAAAAAGTTTTTATGTTTTGAATGCCGTAAGGACCATCACCATTACCGCCAAGAGAATTATAACTCATGCTGTCAGAATTTGAATAATCAATAAACCATCTTGTTCCATCCAGCAAAGGCATTAATGAATCTTTCAATGCATGAAAAATATCTTCCGGCAAAGTGATCTCGTTTCCTCCACACCACATTGCCAGCGATGCATGATTGCGTATTAATTTTATTTGATCTGCTGCAGATTCAATATATAAATTGTGGTCGTCAGGGTATTTTCTCCTTGTCCATTGATCATCTAATTTTTTGGGATCCTGCCAGCGACCATTACAATCACCGCTTCCCCAAAAATCCTGCATTACAAGAATGCCGTATTTATCACATGCATTATAAAATTCAGGTCGTTCTGTTATTGCACCGCCCCACACACGAACCAGGTTTAAATTCATGTCGTGATGAAAGCGCACTTCTGCATCATATCTTTCTTTTGAAAAACGCAGCATCTCATCAGAAATAATCCAGTTACCACCTTTAATAAAAATCTTTTGTCCATTAACGGAAACTTCTTTACTGCGTGTAACATTATTCCAGTATGTTTTTATTTCGCGAATACCAATTGTATTTGAATCAACATCACTCAGAATATTTTCAATTGAAAATTTAAGATTGAGCTGATATAAATTTTGTGGACCATATGTATTCGGCCACCACAATTTTGGATTTTGTAAACTCAAATTTTTTAGCTGAACTATTTTTGTTGCATGTGATGGTACAACTACATTTTGTGATATTTTATTTCCATCAAGCTCATAACTTAAAACACCTGAAACACTTGCTGCTGTTGGATTATACAATTCAGTTGAAACTTTTATGATTGCAGGTTGCTGTTTGCCTTCTACCATTCTAACACCCGGAACTTCTGTAATGATGTGTGTGCTTTGAATTTTGATTTGATGTGTTCTTTCAATAATCACTTTATCCCAAATGCCGGTGTTACGATCGCGGACAGGTTGAATCCAATCCCAGCCTGCAACATATTGATGCGTTACATTTTTTGCAATTGTTCCATCACCACCTTGCCCGCCATTTGGATTGCCAACAACATCAGGCGGAAATACAATAACAGCTAATCTATTATTGCCGTTTTTATTTAAGAAGGAAGTGATGTTATAAGTTTGACTTAAGAACATTCCTTTGTGCAATGTTTTGTTTAACTGATGTCCGTTCAGAAAAACATTACAACTATAATTAATGCCTCGAAAATGCAGATAGACTTGCTCAGTTGAAGTTGGCGCAGCTTCTTCAAAATCGTTTACAAACCAATACGTGTAATAATCTTTTCCGATGTTATAGATATCCGGAATTTTTTCATTATTCATTCCATAAAAAGGATCCGGAATTTCTTTGTTGTTTAACATGGTAGTGAGCACTGTGCCCGGTACAGTTGCATTTTTCCATGACTGAATATTATAGGTTGAATTTGAAATTGCTTTACCATCATCCTTAATTCCTGAAGCCTGTGCGCATTTCCAGTTGCTGTTTAATTCGCAGGAAGATTGAGCGTTTGAATTGATTTTTATCAGAATAAAAAATAAAAAAATAAGCGTATTTTTTTTAAACATGATTATTGAAATTTTAAAACTATTGAATTGTCAGGGTTGATTTAAGCGCACAAATTAGTTAATTGATTATTACCGGTTAACAGATAAATGAATAATAATTCAGTTATTTTAACGCAATTTTTTTATTGTTGGATGTTGCTTTATTAAATGCTGTGCATCTAAATAATAAATGTTTACAATGAAAACAAATTCTACACAACAGGAAATCTTGCTGATGACAAATAGCTCATTTGCACAGAGACAGTGGTGTAAGAAAGATGTGGATGAAGAAAACAAAAATCTTACGCCGGAAGAAAATATGGAAGAAGCATGTGCTAATGGTTTACTACACGAATTGTTGCCAGAAGCTTTCAATAATAGTCGTAAAATGTATTTGTGGCAAATGCACCCGGGGTTTTCGTTTGTGCAACTTGAACTGGGTGAGTTGCCTTTAGCAGTTGAACGGGAATTCTCCCTTGATCCGCATAATTTTTTGTCAACATTGAATTATAGTTAAGGGTAATTTCATATAAAATAAAAAATCCCGGCAATCACACCGGGATTTTTTATTTTAAATATTTGAATGATTATTCACCTGCTTTTACTAAACCAAGTTTAGCTTCAAGGCTTAATGTAGCATGTGGTACAGCGCGTAATCTTGCTTTATCAATTAATTTACCGGTAACGCGGCAAATACCATACGTTTTATTTTCAATACGAATTAAAGCTTTCTCCAAATGATCAATGTAAGTTATCTGGCGGCTTGCCATCTGGCTTAATTGTTCACGCTCCATACTCATACTTCCATCTTCCATTGTCATATAACGGTTTTCGCTTTCATCGCCGCCCATATCATCTTTTCTTGTAATTAAACCCTGCAAATAAGCAAGCTCCTTTTTTGCAGATTCCAGTTTTCTTTGAATAAGTTCTCTGAATTCGTTTAATTCATTATCACTATATCTTACCAATGGCTCACTTGGCTTTATCTCATCCTGTCTTTGCTCAAGTGATTTATAAGATGGCTGATAAGGAACACTGGTTTTTGTAGTTATTTTAGGAAGCTTTACTTCTTTTACAGGTTCTTGCTTTTTCTGAACTATTTTTTGCGGTTTAAGATTTTCTTGTGTTTTTTGTTTTGCCATGGGGATTTCCTTGTGTTTTTCATTTATACGGGAAGCAGGTTTAGCCACCACTTTTGCTGGCGTTTTAACCGCTGCTTTTTTTGTTGTTTTACTTACAGGCTTTGCAACAGGCTTACCCTTTTTTATTACAGCCTTTTTATCAGCACCTTTTTTAGGTGCAGCTTTTTTTGCTGTTTTACTTACAGGTTTATTTACAGGCTTTTTATTTTTAGCCGGCTTGCCTATAGGCTTTTTTGAAGCGGCAGCTTTTTTTGCTGTCTTTTTCACGATTGATTTTTTTACGATTTTTTTCTGTGGCATAGTTCGCTATCCTTTTTTGTTTACGCTCACCTTCAACAGATTATCGTTTACCTCAATCTCAGTCCCATCCTTTATTTCAGGCACCCAGCTTAGATTATCTGCCAAAATTTCGGCGCAAATATAGTTTTTAAATGTATTGATAGAGGGTTTAAGTGAAGTATTGTCAAGAACGTCAACCAATATTCGATCAGTAAGCTCAAATCCTTTGTCCTTACGTATTCCTTGTATACGATTTACAAATTCTCTTGCATCACCTTCCATCTTTAAATAATCCGAGAGAGTAATATCTAAAGCTACGGTAAGATTACCCTTTGATGCTACACTCCAGCCGGGAATATCTTCGGCTAAAACCTCAACATCACCAATTTCCAGTTTCCAGTCGCCGCTTTTCAATTCAAGGTTAGTAAATCCGGTTCTTTCCAGATCCGCAATTTGTTGTTGTGAGAGCTGTGCAATAGCGGCTGAAGCCTCCTTCATTTTCGCACCCAGCTTTGCACCTAATACCTTAAAATTCGGCTTTACTTTTTTATGAATAATATTGTTTGATGCAGTTGCAAAATCTACTTCTTTAATATTTACTTCAGCCTTTATTAAATCTTCAACCTTTTGCAATTGGGTTTTCATTTCACCATTTAATACGGGAATTAAAACTTTTTGTAAGGGCTGACGAACTTTAATATTTGTTTTTTTGCGAAGTGATAAAATCAATGAAGAAACATCCTGTGCTAACTGCATTCTTTCTTCTAAAGATTCATCAATAACGTTTTCGTTTACAACAGGGAAATCTGTGTGATGAACGGAAGAAACATTGAACCTGCCTGTAACTGCATTTAAATTTTTAAACACTGCATCACTAAAGAAAGGCGAAACAGGCGCCATCAATCTTATTACTGTTTCTAAACATTCATATAAAGTTTGGTAAGCAGATAATTTATCTTGTTCATAGTCGCCCTTCCAAAATCGTCTTCTGCTTAGGCGCACATACCAGTTACTTAAATGTTCATCTAAAAATTCTTCAATTAATCGGCCGGCAATGGTCGGTTCGTAATCGTCCATTGCTTCGGTAACTTTTTTAATTAAAGTATTTAGAGATGATAAAACCCATCTATCAATTTCCGGTCTTTGCTCAACGGGAATATATCCTTCTGTAAATGCGAACCCATCAACATTTGCATATAAAGCAAAGAATTGATAAGTATTATACAAGGTACCAAAAAACTTGCGCTGCACTTCTTTTATTCCATCCAAATCAAACCTCAAATTATCCCAGGGCGAAGCATTGGTAATTAAATACCATCTTGTAGCATCAGCACCAAAATCGTTTATGGTTTTAAATGGATCAATTACGTTACCAAGACGTTTGCTCATTTTGTTGCCGTTCTTATCCAGCACCAACCCGTTCGATACACAAGTTTTGTAAGCGAGACCGGGAACATTTTTATCATCAGCTTTAATTACGTTTTTATTTAACTCATCCTGTACTGATTCTTTTATTAATGCTGCGATAGCATGCAAAGTATAAAACCAGCCGCGTGTTTGGTCAACACCTTCAGCAATAAAATCTGCGGGATAATTATCGGCAAACGTTTCAATATTTTCAAAAGGAAAATGCCATTGTGCATAAGGCATTGCACCACTATCAAACCAAACATCTATTAAATCAGGAACGCGTTTCATTGGTTTACCTGATGCCGAAACCAAAACAATTTCATCAACCAAAGGTTTGTGCAAATCAAGATTAGTATCTGTCAAAAACCTTTCATTCATTGTACCAAGTTCATCATCCGCCTTCTTTCCTTCCGCACGTAATTCTTCAACTGAGCCAATACAAATTTCTTCGTCACCTTCTTTTGTTCTCCAAACCGGAAGCGGCGTTCCCCAAAAACGGCTGCGGCTTAAATTCCAGTCGACCATATTTTCGAGCCAGTTGCCAAACCTTCCTTCACCTGTTGATTTAGGTTTCCAGTTGATCGTTTTGTTTAACTCAATCATTCTGTCTTTTAAAGCAGTCGTTTTTATAAACCATGCATCCAGCGGATAATATAAAACAGGTTTATCTGTACGCCAGCAATGCGGATAACTGTGCTCATATTTTTCAACTTTAAAAGCCCGGTTTTCTTTTTTCAGTTTTACGCAGATATCAACGTTTACATCCTGGTAATTCGGTTCGTCTTTATAATTTTTTACATAATGATTACTAAACTCGCCCAAACCATCTATGAATTTTCCCTGGCGATCAACCATCGTTAAAATACCAATATCATACTTCTTTCCAACGCGAAAATCATCCGCACCAAAAGCAGGAGCGGTATGAACGATTCCGGTTCCATCTTCTGTAGTTACAAAATCACCCAACAAAACTTTGAATGCATTAGGATTATCAGTTTTATTTGCCGGGTAGGAAAGCAATTGTTCATAGCTTAACCCTTCAAGCGCTTTGCCGGTAAATGTTTCAAGCACAGCATAAGGCAAATGCTTTACATCTGCTGAAGGCTTGAAATCGTAAATTATTTCAAGCTCTTCAACAGGCAATTCATTTTCTTTTTTAAAAAAATTGCCAATTAATTCGGTTGCCAAAACAACATTAACAGGAATAGAAGTGTAAGGATTAATAGTTGCGACTAACGAGTATTCAATAAACTCACCAACAGTTAGCCCGAGATTTGAAGGCAGTGTCCATGGAGTTGTCGTCCATGCTAAAAAGAAAATGTCGCCTGTTATTTTTTTCTCGCTTTCATGTTCAAATGCAGTAAGCTTTTCAAAAAATGTGTGGTTCTCACTTTTATCGGCGTCTAAACGAAACATGGCAACACAACTCGTATCCTTCACATCCCGGTAGCAACCCGGCTGATTCAATTCATGCGAACTTAAACCGGTACCGGCAGCCGGTGAATATGGCTGAATGCTTACATCTTCGTACAATAGTCCTTTATTATATAATTGCTTTAGCAACCACCAAAGTGTTTCAATGTAATTGTTTTCAAATGTGATGTAAGGATGCTTCAAATCAACCCAATAACCAATGCGTTTGGTTAATTCATCCCATTTGTCTTTGTATCGAAGTACTGCCTCACGGCATTTTTTATTATAATCTTCAACCGAAATCTTTTTACCAATATCTTCCTTTGTAATGCCTAACTCTTTTTCAACACCCAGCTCAACAGGCAAACCATGCGTATCCCACCCACCTTTACGTTTTACCTGGAAACCCTTCATGGTTTTATAGCGGCAAACCAAATCTTTTAAGGTGCGGGAAATTACGTGGTGAATGCCAGGCATCCCGTTCGCGCTGGGCGGACCTTCATAGAAAACAAAAGGCTGTTTGTCTTGCCGCAGGGAAACGCTTTTTTCAAACGCCTGTTCTTCTTCCCACTTTTCTAAAATTTCTTTTTCAATTGTTGGGAGATTTAAACCTGAAAATTCTTTGTATTTAGCGCCTATAGTTGCCAAAACACCACCTTTATTTTGTAAAAGGCTGCAAAGGTAGTAATATACGCCCAAAATATTACTACCTTGACTAATCTCTAACAGAATTTACTTTCTCTATTTTGAAGCACCGGCAGGCGGCTGATAATCGGGAACTACGTTGTGAATAGGCTTAATAGTTTTCAGATAAGCGAAGATGGCTTTAAGTTCGTTATCGGTATAATTATTTACGCCTGCAACAGGCATCGGCGGCATCAATGGTCTTGACCCTGCTATCCCCTTAAAAAGATCTTGCCTTATACAAGTTATGAATTGTTGTTCAGTCCATGCGCCAATACCGGTTGAATCCGGTGTAAGATTAGCACTATAAGAAGTTCCCCAAGGACCAATCCATGCAGTTAAATCGTTTGTAGCCGCCAAACCCTGCTTTAGCTGTGCAGGCATTAAAGATGGTGCCGGCAATTGAGAAGGATGACCTGAAAGCGTCAAATCGATATCATCAACCGGACCTTTGTCCGACATTTTTTTTGGCGTATGGCAATCATTACACCCACCAATAGCCACCAAATGTTTCCCCCAATCTGCCTGGGATGCATAGCCTCCATACGTTTGAGTGTTTGTAGCAGATGTTGAATCGGCAGAAGTTGTGTTGTTGTTAGAAGCAGTGCTGCAGCGATAAAATAAAAAGCAAATTGTGCATACGGCAATGAACAGTGTAGTTTGATTTTTCATTTCAGTTTGTTTTTAATTTAAATATGGCAATAATTAAGCGCATAGGTAGGATTTTATCATAGAACAGGATTCTTCGGGAAAGCGACAATCGTTATGAAAACAAATGTAATGGCATTAATTGTATATTCCAATAATGTTTATTACGCTGTTGTAGTAATGATCACCAAATAAAATAAGATGTACAAACAAAGGATAAAGCTGGCAAAGCTTTACCCGTTCCTTCCAGCCTGGTTGCAATGGAAATACTTCAGTATAGTAATCGTAAAAATTTTTATCAAAGCCACCAAACAATAAACTCATGGCAATATCCATTTCCCGATTGCCGTAATAAATAGCAGGGTCATAAATTACGGGTGCTCCGTTTTCATCGCTCATAAAATTTCCGCTCCATAAATCACCGTGAATTAAAGAAGGCTTTTCTTTGGGAAATAACCCATCAAAACGATTACATAATTTTTCTATGAGTAGCAAATCTTGTTTACTAAATTTATTTTGATTAAATGCGAGCCTGGCTAAAGGAAGTATTCTTTGTGTTGCATAAAACTCAGTCCATGTATCGCAAAAATTATTTTTTTGAGGAATTGAGCCTATGTAATTATCGGTATTTAATCCAAACTTTTCATTTGAATGTTTATGCAAGCCAGCAAGTTGTTGTGCAAATGTTTGCCAGAAATTTTTTGACGGGTTACCTTTTTGAGTGAATTCAGTTAATAAAAAAATCGCGTGATCTAAACTTCCGTATAAAATAGGTTTTGGAATTTTTATTGTTTGGGTTTCATAAAGCAATTGCAAGCCTGCAAATTCTTTTTCAAACATATCTTTTAAACTGCCATCATTAATTTTTAAAAATAAAAAACCAATGTTTGTTTGAAGCTGAAAAGTTTGATTAATATCTCCACCAAAAACCTGTTTATGATTTGTAATGTTTATTGGTTGATTAAAATACTTTGAAAGTTGAGTTGAGATATGATTAAATACATTTTTCATAAATAAAAAACCTGTCAAACTTTAAGCCTGACAGGTTTAAAAACTATAAATTATTAATTATACTTCTTCTGCCTGCAATCTTTTCTGTTGACGTTTTCTGTCATCTTCATCCAGCAATACTTTACGCATGCGAATGAAGTTGGGCGTTACTTCAATGCATTCATCAAACTGGATATACTCCATACATTCTTCCAATGTCATTAAAGTTTTTGGTGCAATATTCGTTGCCGCATCACTGCCGCTTGCACGCATATTGGTAAGTTTTTTTCCTTCATTAGGATTAATTACCAAATCACCCGGCTTATTATTTTCGCCAACAATCATTCCTTTATAAACTGCTTCACCGGGGTCAACAAAAAACACACCGCGATCTTGTAATTTATCTAAAGAGTATGCAGTTGTGGTGCCTGCATCTTTTGAAATTAACACACCATTATTTCTTCCGGGAATTGCGCCTTTCCATGCTTTATATTCACTGAAACGATGCGCCATTACAGCTTCGCCTGCCGTTGATGTAAGCATTTGCGTACGCAAGCCAATCAATCCACGTGAAGGAATTTCAAATTCCAAATGCTGCATGTCGCCCTTTGTTTCCATTACATGCAATTCACCTTTGCGACGCGTAACCAAATCAATTACTTTACTTGCAAATTCCTGCGGCACATCAACCACCAATGTTTCGTAAGGCTCGCATTTCTTGCCGTTAATTTCCCTTATGATTACCCTTGGCTGACCAACTGTTAATTCGTAACCTTCGCGACGCATTGTTTCCACCAAAATTCCCAAATGCAAAATACCGCGACCATACACCAAAAAACTATCACCGCTATCGGTATCTTCTACACGCAGCGCAAGATTTTTTTCAGTTTCTTTAAATAAGCGATCACGAATATGTCGTGATGTTACAAACTTTCCGTCTTTGCCATAAAACGGAGAATTATTAATGCTGAAAAGCATGCTCATTGTTGGCTCATCAACACTAATTACCGGCAATGCTTCCGGGTTTTCAAAATCAGCAATCGTATCGCCAATATTAAAATCTTCCAAACCAACAACGGCACATAAATCGCCCGCAAGCACTTCGCTTACTTTTTTCTTACCCATTCCTTCAAACACATACAATTCTTTGGCTCTTGTTTTCTTAAAGCTGCCATCGGTTTGTATTAATGATATAGGTTGATTTTCTTTTATGCTTCCGCGGGTTACTTTACCAATTGCAATTCTTCCTAAAAAAGATGAATAATCAAGCGAAGTAATTTGTAATTGCAAATTGCCTTCTGAAATTTTTGGTTCAGGAACATATTTTAAAATGCCATCCAGCAACGGCGTAATATCTTCTGAAGGCGTTAATGAATCATTGAACCAGCCATGCTTGCCACTTCCGTAATAAGTAGGAAAATTTAATTGTTCTTCTGTAGCATCAAGATTAAAGAATAATTCAAACACTGCATCATGCACTTCATCAGGGCGACAATTTGGTTTATCAACTTTATTAATAACAACTATCGGATGCAAGTTTAACTGCAAAGCTTTTTGCAACACGAAACGCGTTTGCGGCATTGGTCCTTCAAATGCATCAACCAACAGAATTACACCATCCGCCATTTTTAGAACACGTTCTACTTCGCCGCCAAAATCGGCGTGACCTGGTGTATCAATTACATTTATCTTAATATCTTTATAAACAACAGCCGCATTTTTTGAGAAGATGGTAATGCCTCGTTCACGCTCCAAATCATTGCTGTCCATTATCAGTTCACCGGTTTCCTGGTTATCGCGGAAAACCTTTGTAGCGTGAAGAATTTTATCAACCAAAGTCGTTTTTCCATGGTCAACGTGCGCAATAATTGCGATGTTCCTAATCTGCATTTTCAAAAATTGAGGCGCGAAGGTACGAAAACCACGCCGAGCAATTGCTATCTTCTCTGTTATTTTATTGTGACAGGTATTAACAGATTCGCTTATCAGCCAGCGTGACGAATTTGTTTTTTAATAGAGTAATTATTTATGATTAAAAGCAGAAAAAATAAAATCGCTGCTATAATAACTGTATAGTAAGAAATATATTGACTGATAAAAATATTTTGACCTGCTAATACTTTCTCTAAAACAAGCTGAAGCACCGCAACAATAATAAGTGTTAGTATAATAGAAATGATGTTCGATGGAATAAATTGTTTCATTAAAAATTGTTGCAATTGTTTTGGCGCAGCGCCAAGTGTTATTAATAAAATAATTTCTTCTTTAGCCGAAGCAACTGTAAGTTGAATAAATAAAGTAAAAATTATCAAGGCAAATAAAAACATTAAAGCGCCAACTATCCATGACGTAATAACAACGCCGTTTATAATGCTGCGATATTTTTCAAAGCGTGTTTTTTCAGCATTGGTTGATAGGTTATGCTGCGCGAGATAATCCGCAAGCTGTTTATCTGCTGCATCTTTTGTTTGTATAATAACTCTTGATGGCTGCACATTTATACCTGCCGCAAATTTTTTATTTGCCCAGTTCATGAAAGATTGCGGAACAAGCACAGAAGAAATTCTATCGCTAAATCCAACCACTTTGCCGTAATAATTTACGATGCCGTTTGGTGTTTGAATATCTATTTGAACCGGAAGATTTTTTACAAGGTCTTGCGAAAGTTGGGGTAAATGTTGTGATTGCGCGAATCCAAAATTCCACATGTCAAGAATCATGTTTGGAATAATCATCGGTATGTAAGAACTGTTTTCATTCCATTGCCAATCGGGTGTATTTACGTCAAGGAATTCATCGGGTACACTTTCAAAAAAGAAATCAGTATAAAAAGGAATTTGTTTGCTGATGCTTTGCACGCCAACACGAAAACGGCTCGGTGTAAGTGTTCCAATTTTTTCAACGAAAGGCTGTTGTTTTAAATCGTTTATTTCAGTTTGAGATAAGCTGGTATTACCAACATTTTTATCGGTAACCGTTTTATTGATTATGAGAAAATCTGCAATGCTGTCCTGGCTGGTTTTGCTGTATAATAAATCATGATAGTTTGATTGAATTTGAACAGCAGAAAATATCAGCAATAAAGCAACAAACAAACCTATTGCGGCTAAAGTTTTGCGGCTGCCTGCGCTGGTGCGAATGAGTTTTTTTAATAAGCTGTTCAGCATTACGCCCCCTCCATCTCCCCCGGTGGGGGAAAGTTTTTAAAATCGCTAATAAAATTTTTACTGTTCATATAAATAAGTGTCTTAATTAACCCCCTCCACCGGAGGGGTTTGGGGAGGCTTCAGTCAACCTTTTTTATAGATGCTCCTAATTTTTGC
>JBEHXR010000078.1:0-12175 GCA_048498595.1 Bacteroidota bacterium | reverse complement strand
TTGCCAACTGATGCAGATAATTTTGTGATTGAAAAAAGTGATAAGCTGGCTACAACATTCATTACTTTATTGGGCAGCATACAAGGCGCTGCAGGTGCTATTGGTTTAATTACATTAATTGGTGCAGCAATTGGCTTAATGAATATTATGCTTGTTGCCGTAAATGAACGTACACGCGAAGTGGGGTTAATTAAAGCACTTGGTGGTAAAAGAAAAAATATTCGTCAGCAGTTTTTGTTTGAATCTGTTATTATAAGCTTATTAGGTGCTTTGTTTGGAATTATATTAGGCGTTCTCATCGGAAATATTTTTGCCATGTTTTTGAATGCGGGTTTCACTGTGCCGTGGGCATGGGTTATTGCCGGCATAATTATTTGCTCTGGTGTAGGATTGCTTGCAGGTATTTGGCCCGCAGTAAAAGCATCAAAGCTAAATCCTATAACTGCTTTACGTTACGAATAATAAAAACTTACTGAATCAACTTCGCAATCTGTTGCAGCGGCAATGTATTTGCCATCGCCATTATTTGTGTGTCGGTAGTATTTTTTGCAGTGAATGTTACCAGTGAACTTCCCAGCGGAATTTGTATAGTATAATTTGTTTGACCATTACCATTATCATCTTTTGTCAGCTGGCCTTTATAACCTTCTACTTTAATTATTTTATTATTGCCATTGCTCATCATGCCGCCTAAAATAGGCGTATTTAAAAACGCATTCAGTGTTGTAATCAATGGTGAGTTGCCTATGATTGAAAGATCAACGCTATCATTTAATCCCCATGTGCGATGAATGGTGCTGCCCATAAATCCAACATTGCTCATCACATTATCATCTTTGGTATTGGCGGGTAAATTATTCATTGTGGCAGGCAATAAACCAATCACTTCCTTACCAATTATAATATCAATTTCCTGCAACGCCTGTTGTAAAGAAAAATGTGCATCTTCTAATTTACCTGCAGCATAAGCAGTTTTTGCGGAAGCAATATCTGTATTAAAGTCTTGCGAAAAAGTGTTTGTTGCGAATAGAATGCATCCAAGTATTATTAAGTATTTCATTGTAATTTTTTTTTGCTGATGATTATTGTTCTCCAAGCATTTTCTTTATTCCGTCAATATCGAAAGCATTGGCTGCATTCATCACATCTTGTTCGGTTGCAAAGTTCACGCACTCCCAAACGATAAGCGATGACTGACCAAGCTGAACCAACAAAGTATAGCCTTTGCTTTCATCATAAGTTATTACAGCGCGATAGCTTTTTACTTTTGTTTGTTTTACGTTTTGATTATTGCCATTGCTGGTTGTTTGCATATAACCACCATTATTAAAATACAGATCAACAAAACCTGAATAAACAGTATTGTTACCAATCGTAACCGTCATTTGCTGATCAGCCTTTTTGTATACACTCTGAATGGTAAGATTATTCCAGCCCCATTGTGTACTCATTACTTTGTTTTGCGTTGTATCTTTTTCCAGGCCACTTACACTTGCAGGCAAAGACTGCAGCACTTCTTTTCCAATCTGCAATTCAATACTCATTAAAGCTTGCTGAAGCGAGTAGCGTGCATCGCTGTACTGCCCTGCAGCCTGGCTTTTTTCTGCGTCGGCAATTTGCTGGTCTACATCAGGCGGAGTAGTGTTGGTTAAACCGCCGCCTCTTGTATTGGAAGGCGTACCATTAGAATTGCTCGTATTGTTTTGCGTGGTTTGATTTGAATTGTTTGAATTGCTTGTGCCATTTACAGCATTGTTTACCTTATCTTTTAATTTTTTAAGAAACTGCGCCTGGCTGTTATAACTGAAGCATAAAAAACAAACAACAAACAGAAGTGTAATTTTTTTCAATAAGCACATATCGTTTGATTTTATTGTACACGAATATAACGAAATAAACAAGTTTTTTTCTCAGTAAAATGTCTGATATTTTATCAGCCTTTATATGTGTAAAATGAGTTAGCCTGCGCAGTGCATGTAATAACAAGATCGTTTATACAAACATGTTCCGGTTGATTCGCACAATAGAAAACTGTGTTGGCAATATCTTCAGCATGCAAAGGTTCAAAGCCTTCATAAACAGCTTTTGCTTTTTCTTCATCACCTTTGAAACGCACCAGCGAAAATTCTGTTTCGGCAGCACCCGGGTGTATGGCTGTAACCTTTATTTTATGTTGAAGCAGATCTATTCGCTGCGCTTCACTGATGGCATTTACAGCATGTTTGGTCGCGCAATAAACATTTCCTTCTTTATAAACTTCTTTCGCCGCCGTTGAGCCGATGTTTATAATGTGCCCTTTTTTATTTTTTATCATTAACGGAATGATTGCTTTTGAAACATACAGCAAGCCTTTAATGTTCGTGTCGATCATTGCATCAAAATCATCAAGCGATGCTTCATCAAACAAATCTCTTCCGGCTGCAAGACCTGCATTATTTACCAGCACATTTATATTCTGCCATTCATCTTTTAAATTATTAATTGCAGAAAAAACATCTTCTTTTTTTCGCACATCAAACTCAAGGGGTAAAATATTTATTTTATAGTTTGATGATAGTTGCTGCGCCAGTTCTTCAAGCCTGTCTTTTCTTCTTCCTGTAATAATGCAATTCCATTTTTCTGATGCAAATTTTTCTGCAATTGCTTTTCCAAAGCCTGATGTTGCGCCGGTGATAAATATAATTTTCTCCATACCTTTTTTTGCAAAAATTCAAAAAACAAATATCAAAATCCAAATAATAATCAATCTGAAAATATCAGCAACCTTTAATCGTTTTAAGTGGTGTAATATAAAAATGGGGTTTACGAATTTGATCTATATATTTTAATTTATTGGATTTTACGTGCTGCATTTTAAAAATTTGTTTTGATGCATGTGGAAACTTTACCAAATTTTAAAAATCATCAATATTATATTTGCCCCCGTAAAATAATCATGAAGAAATTATTTTTATTCGTACTGGTAACTATTTTTTTTACACGAATAAATGCACAACAAAAATTTGTTGTAAATGTTTCAGCAACGAATAACAAAGTAAAAGTTGAGTGGATAAATCCCTATGGCGATAGTGTTGTGCAATTAAATATTCAGCGTTCATGGGACAGCGTTAAAAATTTTAGAACTGTCTTTGTTCCGCTTTCACCCGAGCTTCCGCAAAATGGTTATGTTGATGATGTGCCTGGTAATACAAGCATGTATTATCGCGCATTTTATGTTTTGGGAAATGGAAGCTTCTTTTTTACCAAAGCAAAAAAGGTTACCAGTGGTTTAGATTTTACTGATGAAATATCACAGAAAGAAGCAAACGATACCAGTTTTCTTGTAACGATTCATGATGATGATTCAGTGATTGCGCAACTGAATTATGAAGGATATAAACATTTTAAAGATTCGATCATCAATTATACAAAAGACACTTTATACTCGCTTACAGATGCAGATGTGCTGATAAGATATTACGACAACAATGTTCGGTGGATGCCTTCTCCGCATGTATATACAAATACAGATGGGTATGTTCAAATATTTTTAAACGATGCTTTGCAAAATAATTATCGCATAAAATTTTTAGATGAAAACCGTAAACCACTTTTCACCATTCAGCATGTAACGCAGCCACAACTCTTATTGGATAAAACTGATTTTATGCATTCGGGTTGGTTTTATTTTGAGTTATATGAAAATGATAAACTGAAAGAGCGGAATAAATTTTACGTTCCAAAAGATTTTTAATGATAAATCGTAAATTGTAAAGACCAATTACATCTTACTTCGTTTTCGTATTTTGCATTTCTTATAAAACAATTTTATGGTACCTGCCTTGCGTGAAAAATTCAACGCCTCGTTCACACAAAAACAATACGAAGAATATTTGCAGGATCTTAATTCAGCACATCCCGGCGACATAGAATTCAGGGTTGCAGAAACGCCTATATTTATTGATAAAGCCTTTAAAGAAAAAATTTTATCAGCCTGCGAAAGCATTGTTGATGTAATTACTAAACCAGGTTTTAAAAAGCTTACAGCGAACGCTGTTCCTAAAAATTTAAATGTGCCGAATGAAAATGAGCACTCTCATTTTATTGCTTTTGATTTTGGTATTTGTGAAAATGAAAAAGGTGAACTTGAACCGCAGCTAATAGAAATGCAGGGCTTTCCTACATTGTTTGCTTACCAGGTTTGGGATGATGAAATTACAAGAGCGCATTTTGATATTCCTTCAAACTATGATTCTTACTTAAATGGATTTAACAAAGAAAGCTACCTGCAATTATTAAAAGATATTATTGTTGCGAAACATGATACTGAAAATGTGGTACTCTTAGAAATTTTTCCGCATCAGCAAAAAACAAGAATTGATTTTTATTTTACACACGACTATTTAAAAATCCCAATTGTTTGCATAACAGAGTTAATAAAAGAAGGAAGAAAATTATTTTATGTGCAGGATGGAAAGAAGACGGAAGTAAAGCGAATCTATAATCGCGTAATTTTTGATGACCTTCAACAACAATCTTTGCAAGTGCAGGAGAAAGGGAAAATTTTATTTGAAGATTTAGATGTTGAATGGGCGCCGCATCCAAACTGGTTTTATCGAATTAGTAAATACACGTTGCCATTTATTTCAAATCCTTATGTTCCTGAAACAAAATTTTTAAATGATGTAAAAACAATTCCAACTGATCTTGAGAATTATGTTTTGAAGCCGTTGTTTTCTTTCGCAGGGCAAGGTGTTGTTATTGATGTAAAAACGGAAGACATAGACAATGTAAAAGATCCGCACAACTGGATTCTTCAACGTAAAGTAAAATATGCAGAAGTAATTAAAACACCTGATGGTGGCGCAAAAGCAGAGATAAGAATTTTTTATTTCTGGAAAGATGGAGAAGCGCGACCTGTTGCCACACAAAATTTAGCGCGCATCAGCAAAGGCAAAATGATTGGTGTGCGTTATAATAAAGACCGGGAATGGGTAGGAGGCAGTTTAGTGTTTTTCGAAAAATGATTTTTATATAAGTGAACAAAATTTTTTAATTTTTAATTTTTAATTTTTACTTGAATCTCTTTAAAGAAATTTTTGCACGCATCTGGGCTTTGTGGGGTTTATTGCTTTTTGTGTGCACGATGTTTATTGCTTACATCTTTTATATTCCATGTCATATTTTACAAGAACCGAAAAAAGCAAACTGGCATCGTTCTGTTTCGAGAGTGTGGATGTTTATTTATTTACATGCAATAGGCTGTCCATTAAAAGTAAAAGGTGCAGAAAATTTTAAAGGTGTTCCCAATTGCATAATTGTTTGCAATCACAATAGTTTAATGGACGTGCCGGTAACAACGCCGTTTATGCCACGCGCTAATAAAACAATCGCCAAAAAAAGCTTTTCTTACTTTCCAATCTTTGGATGGATATACAGTTTTGGAAGTGTTTTGATTGACAGAAACAGTGATGCAAGCCGTCGCAAAAGTTTTGAAGACATGAAGAAAGTATTGAGTGAAGGATTAGATATGGTAATTTATCCGGAAGGCACACGCAACCGGAGTTATGAACCACTGAAGAAGTTTTATGATGGTGCATTCCGCCTTGCAGTTGATACAAAAAAACCAATTATACCAACGCTGGTTTTTAATACAAAGAAAGTTTTGCCCGTAAGCAAATTGTTTTTTATGCTGCCGCATAAATTAGAAATGCATTTTTTGCCGGCTGTTGAAAGTACAGGTTGTACCGCTCAACAATTGAAAGAGAAAATTTTTAAAATGATGTGGGATTATTACAAAGACAATGAACAAAGCAACTAACACTATCTTTTAGAATTGATAATTGTTGCTAAATTTTAAGCCGGATTTGGATTTTCTTCAGCGGTTGCTTTCTTTGGTGTTTCGGTTTTTTTAGCTGGAGCAGTTTTTTTATCAGTATTCTTTTTTTCTTTTTTTTCTATACCATTAAGATGTAAACCCGCCGTAATTAATTTGGTTGCTTTCTTTACACGTTTATTGAATTTCTTTTTACCAAGACCTGCTTTTATTTCAGGCAAGGAAACTTCAAGTTTATGCGCTAATTCTTTCTTTAATTCCTTCTTCGAGTGAATTGAATTGGTTGCAGATTTTTTTGTCGCCATATGTATTATTAAAGATAACACAAATTTAATGTTGCCTCTTAAATTCTAATGTTAAGTTTTAAGTTTCCGCATAACATGGCTATTGTTAAACTACAAATTGTATAGCGTACCTTTGTGTAAATTTTATATATGTTGAACTCGATAGAAAGTGCGATTGAAGATATAAAGCAAGGGAAGCTGGTAATTGTGGTTGATGATGAAGACCGCGAAAATGAAGGCGACTTTATTACAGCAGCTAAAAATGTAACGCCGGAGATTATAAATTTTATGAGTAAGGAAGGGCGTGGTTTAATTTGTGTACCCATGAATGAAGAACGCGCAGATGAACTGAAGCTTGATTTAATGGTAACAAATAATACTGCGTTACATGAAACACCTTTTACCGTTAGTGTTGATTTAATTGGTGATGGATGCACAACAGGCATTAGTGCGCATGATCGTGCAAAAACAGTTCAGGCATTAATTAATCCTGAAACGAAGCCGGAAGATCTTGGAAGACCCGGGCATATTTTTCCATTGCGCGCAAAAAAAGGCGGCGTGCTGAGAAGAACAGGTCATACGGAAGCAACAATTGATTTGGCAAGACTTGCGGGCTTCGAATCTGTTGGTGTTTTGGTTGAAATTATGAATGAAGACGGAACGATGGCGCGCTTGCCCCAACTGAGAAAAATTGCAGACAAGTTTGATTTGAAAATTATTTCCATAAAAGATTTGATTGAATATCGTTTAAAAACAGATTCGCTGATTGAAGAAGTTACGCGTGTAGAAATGCCAACAAAGTATGGCAACTTTAAACTGGTTGCATTCAAAGAAAAAACAACCGGCGGCGAACATCTTGCATTAATAAAGGGCCAGTGGGAAAAAGATGAACCTGTTTTAACACGGGTGCATTCAAGTTGTTTTACAGGTGATATTTTAGGCAGCTTTCGTTGTGATTGCGGTGAACAATTACACAAAGCCATGCAAATGGTAGAAGCAGAAGGAAAAGGTTTGATCTTATACATGAACCAGGAAGGTCGTGGTATTGGCTTGATGAATAAATTGCGTGCATACAAATTGCAGGAAGAAGGCATGGATACTGTTGAAGCAAATTTACATTTAGGTTTTGGTATGGATGAACGCGACTACGGTGTAGGTGCACAAATTTTGCGTTACCTCGGCGTTACCAAATTGAGATTAATGAGTAACAATCCTAAAAAGCGGGCTGGCTTAAGTGGTTATGGTTTGGAAATTGTTGAAATAGTTCCCATCGAAATAAAACCCAATCGCCATAATGAAAAATACCTAACTACCAAGCGCGATAAAATGGGTCATAAAATTCTTTCGCACAAATAATTGAAATTCGAATTAAAAACTCAATTATCATTGGAAAAGAATGAATATAAATTAGACAGAAATAAAATTACTGCTTTGTCATTTGAAGAAGCAGATGATCATACAACTTATTGGCTTGATAAAACGGAAGATGAAAGATTAAATGCAGCATGTTTTCTCATTAACCAGTTATATGGTGTAACACCAGAGACAAAAGTTGACCGTACCATTACAGACCATAGAAAATTTTCTAATGGCTGATTTATTCAATAAGGATTTTTTAGATTTTATTGATGCACTTAACAAAGCAAAAGTGGAATATATTTTGGTTGGTGGTTATGCTGTAATACTTCATGGTTTTGCAAGGTCAACAGGAGATATGGATATTTGGGTGAACAAAACATCTGATAATTATCAAAAATTAAAAAAAGCTTTTTTTTTATTTGAAGCCCCGATATTTTCTGAAAAAGATTTTTTAGGAAATGAAACTGATGTTTGGGGTATAGGTAAAGAACCTAACCGGATAGAGATATTAAATCAATTAAAAGGAATAACATTTGAAGAAGCATATCCGCTTTGTAATATTTTTATTCAAAATAAAATTGAAGTAAGATATATTCACATCAATCATCTAATTAAAGCAAAACAAGCGGCAGGAAGATTCAAAGACAAAAATGATATTGAGCAACTAAACAAAAAAAATCAGGAATAAAACATGGGTTTATTTAATAAGCTTTTTGGCAAAAAAGAAAAGGAAAGTTTAGACGAAGGTTTGCAAAAAACCAAAACAGGTTTTCTTGAAAAAATTACAAAAGCCATTGCCGGTAAAAGCACTGTTGATGAAGAAGTATTGGATAACCTTGAAGATGCTTTGGTAAGTGCAGATGTTGGTATTGATACAACGATTGAAATTATAAATCGTATTGAACAGCGTGTTGCAAAAGATAAATATGTTGGTACAGGTGAGTTGAATCGCTTGTTGCAAAACGAAATTGAAAACATATTGACGGATGCTCCCGAAGACACTTACAAAGAATTTGAATTGCCTGAAAATAAAAAGCCTTATGTGTTGCTTGTTGTGGGTGTAAATGGTGTAGGTAAAACAACAACTATCGGCAAGCTTGCATACAATTATAAAAATGCAGGCAAAGAAGTTTTACTTGGTGCTGCCGATACATTTCGTGCTGCGGCGGTTGATCAGCTTACAATTTGGAGTGAAAGAGTAGATGTGCCAATCGTAAAACAGCCGATGGGCAGCGACCCCGCGGCTGTTGCTTATGACGCAGTAAAAAGTGGAGTCGCAAAAAAATCTGATATTGTTATTATTGACACTGCCGGTCGCTTGCATAACAAAATTCATTTAATGGATGAGCTTTCAAAAATTAAACGTGTTATTCAAAAAGTAATTCCTGATGCGCCGCATGAAGTATTGTTGGTGCTTGATGGTTCAACAGGTCAAAATGCTGTTGAGCAGGCAAAACAATTTACTGCAGCAACAGATGTAACATCCATCGCCATAACGAAATTAGATGGTACGGCAAAAGGTGGCGTTGTTCTGGCTATCGCTAATCAATTTAAGATACCCGTAAAATATATTGGCGTAGGAGAGAAAATGACTGATCTGTTGATCTTTGATAAACATGAATTTGTTGACAGCTTATTTAATCTCGAAAAAGTATAATTAGCAAATTAGCCCATCATGAAATCAACAAATCACATCACACATTAAACCTGAAATGCATTATATCTCCATCTTCAACCAAATAATCTTTTCCCTGCACTGCTAATTTGCCTGCATCACGACAAGCGGCTTCGCTTTTGTATTTAATGAAGTCATCGTACTTAATAACTTCTGCACGTATAAAACCTTTTTCAAAATCTGTATGAATAACACCTGCAGCCTGCGGCGCCAGCATGCCTTTATGAATCGTCCATGCACGCACTTCCTGTTCGCCTGCCGTAAAATATGTTGCAAGATTTAATAAATGATATGTTGAGCGAATTAATCTTACAACACCACTTTCTTTTAAACCTAAATCTTCTAAAAACATTTGCCTGTCTTCATAACTATCCATTGCTGCAATTTCACTTTCTATTGCCGCGCTAATAAAAAGTATTTCTGCATTTTCATCTTTCACATTTTCTTTTACAGCAGCCGTATATTTATTTCCGTTGATGACAGATTTTTCATCAACATTACATACGTAGATCACAGGCTTTATGGTAAGCAAAAACAAATCATCAATATGTTTTGCCTTTTCTTTTTCATCTGCAACAAATGCTCTCGCATTTTTGCCTTGCTCAAGATGCGCTTTCAATGCTTTTAATATTTCCAAACCTGCAGCAGCATCTTTATCATTCTTCGCAATTTTTTCATTGCGTGAAATTTTCTTTTCAACAGTATCCAGATCTTTTAACTGTAATTCCGTATCAATAATTTCTTTATCGCGAACCGGGTTTACACTGCCATCAACATGAATAACATTATCATCATCAAAACAACGCAGCACATGAATAATAGCATCGGTGTTTCTTATGTTTCCCAAAAATTGATTTCCTAAACCTTCGCCTTTGCTTGCACCTTTTACCAAACCCGCAATGTCAACAATTTCAACTGTTGCCGGTACCACTTTTTGCGGATGCACCAATTTTTCAAGCTCAAATAATCTTTCATCGGGCACGGTAATTACACCAACATTCGGTTCAATAGTGCAAAACGGAAAATTAGCTGCCTGCGCCTTTGCATTGCTAAGCGCATTAAACAAAGTTGATTTGCCAACATTCGGTAATCCCACAATTCCTGCCTGTAAAGCCATAATGATTTTAGATTTACTGTTTCAGATTTATGATTTAAAAACGGGCGCAAAAGTAAGAATCCTAAAATAATAAGAAGTTTGAATTATTTTACGCTCTTATCAAACTCCTTTTAGGGCTGGGGTATGGCATTAAACATTGTATTCATTGCTTTTTTTGTGATTGCATTTGTTATAGCAGCAATCAAGTGCATTTTTTTAGGGGATACAACTATTTTCAAAACATTGGTAGATGGCATTTTTGATTCAGCAAGGTCTTCTGTTGTTGATGTTGCTTTCTCGCTTGCAGGCACAATGGTTTTCTTTTTGGGTTTGATGAACATTGCCGAAAAAGCAGGCGCTATAAATTGGTTGGCGCGTCGTTTAAATCCATTTATGAAACGATTATTTCCTGAAGTTCCGGATGGTCATCCTGTGATGGGAGAGATGGTAATGAATTTTAGTGCTAACATGCTCGGGCTTGATAATGCTGCAACACCTTTCGGTTTAAAATCAATGAAAAGCCTGGAAGATATTAATCCGAACAAAGGCACAGCTTCCAATGCGCAAATCATGTTTTTGGTTTTACATACAAGCGGGCTTACTATCATTCCGCTTTCCATTCTTACTTACAGGATTGCTGCACATTCAACAGATGCAACCAGTGTTTTTATTCCCTGCGTTTTAGGAACTGTTATTACAACATTAGCATCTATTATCATCGTCGGCATCAAACAAAAATTAAAATGGGATTTTGTTTTTGCTGTATGGATGATCAGTTTGATTGCCATTATTGCTGCTTTGCTGATTGGCGTTTATTATATGAGCCCTGCAACAAAAAATATTTTTAGCTCTGTTGCAGGTAATCTTCTTTTAATGATCATCATCGTTGCGATTATTCTTGGCGGATTTTATAAAAAAGTTTCTGTATTCGATGCGTTTATTGAAGGCGCAAAAGAAGGTTTTAATGTGGTGCTGAAAATTATTCCTTACCTAGTTGGAATGTTGGTTGCTATTCGTGTTTTTCGCGACAGTGGCGCATTGGATTATATCACAAATGGAATAAGCTATTTGGTTCATGCTGCCGGTTTGAATAACGATTTTGTGCCTGCACTTCCAACCGCTATTATGCGACCGTTCAGCGGCAGCGGCGCAAGAGGAATGATGCTCGATGTTTTCGCAAACAAAGCGTATGGTCCCGATTCCTTTGTTGGTAAGCTCGCAAGTATATTCCAGGGTTCTACAGATACCACTTTTTACATTCTCGCTTTATACTTTGGAAGCGTGGGAATTAAAAAAGTTCGCTATGCAGTTTGGGCGGGATTAGCGGCAGATTGTATTGGTGTTATTGCTGCAATTATCATCGGTTATATTTTCTTCAAAGGATAATTCTACTTCATTAAATATAACAAGTGACTTTATTTACCAAAAAGATATTTATTCAATAAAGCCTTTCCCTGTTTAATAGCATCTCTGCCTTTTGATTCAATACCATACCAGCCATGATAACCGCTTTGCTTGCACAACTCAATCATCTTTGCTGTTAGTTCTTCTGTTGGTTGATTTCTGTAAGACATGCCTTTTGCATAAGGCAGTGTTTTTTGCAGGTAAGCATAATTATCAAAATCATCTTTGGGTTCGCGCCAGTCGGGATAGGTGCCGAACAAAGGATGATTTACTTCTTGCATTAGTGCAATCATAAAATCTGCATCATCTGAAACGCCGCCATGATTTTCTATCAATACTCTTATGTTTGCATCTTCAGCATAGTTGAGTAAAAGATGATAAGATTCTGCAGCATATTTTAATGCTTCATCTTTATTAATGTTTGCTTCACCTCTGCAATTGGTGCGAATGGCATGACAACCCAAATAATTTGCTATATCAATCCACTTGCGATGATTGATGGCAAATTGTTTTCTTTCTTTTTCTGTTGAGGCAGCACCATC
>JBEHXR010000077.1:0-12193 GCA_048498595.1 Bacteroidota bacterium | reverse complement strand
AACGATGGTTTTATAAATATACCTTCTGATAACTGGAAGGGTGCCGGTGTTACTATTCCTGTATTTAGTTTGCGCAGTAAAAACAGTTGGGGTGTTGGTGAATTTGCAGATATAAAATTGCTGGTTGATTGGGCAAAAAGAACAGGCATGCAGCTCATTCAAATTTTGCCTGTGAATGATACAAACGCAACAGATACATGGGTTGATTCATATCCTTACGCAGCAATCTCTGCGTTTGCATTGCACCCGATGTATCTAAATATTGATGCGCTTGTAAATAAATCAAACAAGAAAATTCTCAAAGATTTTATAAAGGAAAAACAAGCGCTGAATAAAAAAGAAGAAGTAGATTATGAAGCAGTGAATAAATTAAAATGGACGCTCTTCAAAAAAATTTATGCGCTGCAAAAATTAGAAACATTTTCATCAACTGAATTCAAAACTTTTTTTGAGCATAATAAACACTGGCTTGTTCCTTACTCAGCTTTTTGTTTTTATCGTGATAAATACCGCACATCAGATTTCAATCGCTGGTCTGCGCACAAACTATATATAAAAGAAGAAGCGCAGGCTTTATTTGATGATGCAAAAACAAGCGATGAAGTTTTATTGCATTGTTTCATTCAATATCATTTGCACGTGCAGTTGGAAGATGCAGCAAAGTATGCACACGAAAATGGTGTAATTATTAAAGGCGATATTCCAATTGGTGTTTATCGTTATGGTGCAGATGCATGGCAAGCGCCGGGTTTATATCATATGAATATGCAAGCCGGCGCCCCGCCGGATGATTTTGCAATCAAAGGTCAGAACTGGAGTTTTCCAACTTACAACTGGAAAAAAATGGCAGACGATGGGTTTGCATGGTGGCGCAAACGCTTCGAGCAAATGAGTAATTATTTTGATGCATTTCGCATTGACCATATTCTTGGTTTTTTTAGGATTTGGAGTATTCCAATGAACGCAGTGGAAGGCATCATGGGTCATTTTGAACCTTGTATTCCTGTACACATAAATGAGTTTCGCGAAAGAAATACCTGGTTTGATTTTGACCGTTACACAAAACCATTTATAACAGACCAGGTGTTGTATGATTTAGTTGGCAATGAAGCAGATCATTTCAAACAAAATTATTTACAGGATATTGGCTATGGAAAATACAGTTTGCGCGAAGAGTTCTCAACGCAAAAAAAAGTAGAAGATTATTTTGTTGCCATTGATGCAAAAGATGATTGGAAAAAACAAAAAATATTTGATCTTATTTCAAATGTTATTTTGTTTGAAGTAGAAGAATCAAATGGTCAGCAATTTCATTTTCGCTTTGGCATTGAATCAACAAAATCATTTCAATATCTTGATGGCAACACGCAAAACCAGTTAAGAGATTTATATGTTGATTATTTTTTCAGAAGGCAAGATGATTTCTGGAAAAAAGAAGCGATGAGTAAACTGCCTGCATTAAAACGGGCAACTAACATGTTAGTGTGTGGTGAAGACTTGGGTTTGGTTCCGGGTTCAGTTCCTTCAGTAATGAATCAACTTGGATTGTTGAGTTTGGAAATTCAGCGCATGCCTAAACAAACGAACCGCGAATTTTTTCATCCGAATGATGCGCCTTATTTAAGTGTTGTTACGCCATCAACACACGACATGAGTACGATTCGCGGCTGGTGGGAAGAAGACAGAAATAAAACGCAACGTTTCTTTAATTATGAAATGGGACAATGGGGCGATGCGCCATTCTTTTGCGAACCGTGGGTGAGCAAAGCCATTCTCAACATGCATTATTATTCGCGTGCCATGTGGAGTATTTTTCTGCTGCAGGATTTGTTGGGAACAAGCAAAGAATTGCGTCGTGAAAATCCGCATGAAGAAAGAATTAATGTGCCTGCCATTCCCAATTATTACTGGCGTTATCGCATGCATTTGAATTTGGAAGATTTGCTTGAAGCAGATGAGTTCAATTCATCTTTACACAGCGATATTAAAGCTTGCGGCAGAGCACCGAAAGATTAATTGTTTAATTTTTATCTTTATAAAAAATTATTATGTCTTTTAATAAAGATGAAATATTGTCTTTATCTGCAGAAGAAAAAATTGCTTTAGCAGAAGAACTATGGAGTAGTGTGGAAGAAGAATTACTTCCAGATTCAAATGAAGAAATTGCTTTTGCAGAAGAAAGATTGAAAATGCATGAGCAAAATCCTGATGAAGGAATGAGCCTCGAATCATTTAAAAAATATTTCGCAGATAAATATGGTTTTTGATATTATTATCAAGCCAGTTGCCTTTCTCGATGTTGAAGAAGCAATAATATACTATGAAAGCAAATCAAAAGGTTTAGGCAAACGTTTTTTTGATAACTTCCTTTTATCTGTTGAGGAGATTCAGCGTAATCCAGATCATTATTCTTACATTAAATATCCCATAAGCAGACACATCATCGCAAAGTTTCCTTATAAAGTTTATTACATCATAACAAATGACAAAATAGTTGTATTAGGCGTATCTCATGCAAAGCGAAGTAATGCTTATATTAAGTCAAGGTTAAGATTACTGAAATAATTTGTATAAAAATTGACAGAACTATTATTTCACGAGAAAATTAATTTATGAAATATAATTTTTTAGGAACAACAGGCATGAAAGTATCTGAATTATGTTTAGGTACAATGACATTTGGTGGCAATACAGGCATTTGGTCTGCGATTGGGAAATTAGAACAACAGGAAGTTGATAACATTATCAAACGTTCGGTTGATGCAGGTATAAATTTTATTGATACAGCCAATGTGTATTCACAAGGTTTGAGTGAGGAACTTACAGGAAAAGCAATTCGCAATCTTGGTTTAAAAAGAGATGAACTTGTTATTGCAACAAAAGTGCGTGGTAAAATGGGTGAAGGACCAAATGATATTGGTTTATCGCGCAAACATATTATGCAGCAAGTTGATGAAAGTTTGAAACGTTTGAATATTGATTATATCGATTTATATCAAATTCACGGTTATGATGGATTAACACCGATTGAAGAAACCGTGCGTGTGCTCGATGATTTGGTAAGAAGTGGCAAGGTGCGTTACATCGGCTGCAGCAATATTACTGCATGGCAACTGATGAAAGCGCTTGCATTTTCTCACCATCATAATCTTACAAAATTTGTTTCGCTGCAAGCTTATTATACAATTGCAGGCAGAGATTTGGAACGCGAATTAATTCCCTTATTGAACGATCAGAAAGTTGGATTGATGGTTTGGAGTCCGTTGGCTGGCGGATTTTTAAGTGGAAAATATTCACGCAATAAAAATCCTGAAGATGCACGCAGGGTTAATTTTGATTTTCCACCAATTAATAAAGAAAAAGCTTTTAATATTATTGATGTGATGGAGCCGATTGCGCAATCGAAAAATGTTTCTGTTGCACAAATTGCATTAGCCTGGTTGTTACATCAACCTTCAGTAACAACTGTAATTATTGGTGCGAAAAAAATAGAGCAGTTAGAAGATAATTTAAAAGCGATTGATGTTACATTCACACAAGATGAATTAGACAAATTAAATGAGGTAAGCAAATTAACGCCTGAGTATCCGGGATGGATGCTTGCAAGACAAGGCGGAGACAGAAAATAATTTTCGTGAAACTTTCGTACAAAAAAATAAATCTTCCGTTCGAATATCCTTTCACCATTTCGGGCGGAAGAACAAAAACGCACCAACCATCTTTAATTGTTGGGCTGCAATTGGGTAATTTAATTGGTTATGGCGAAGCGCCTGCTATCACTTATTACAATATTACTGTTGAGCAAATGATTGCAGACACTGAAAGTAAAAAAGCAATGATTGAAAAATTTGCTTTTACAACGCCGGAACGTTACTGGCACTACTTGCATCACTTAATTCCTAACAATCCATTTTTAGTTTGTGCACTTGATATAGCAGCGTGGGATTTATATGGCAAAATGCACAATCAACCATTATATAAATTATGGAATATGGAGTGGAAAAATATTCCGGTTACAGATTACACAATTGGAATTGACAGCATTGAAAAAATGGTTGAAAAAATGCAGGCACACCCATCACCCATTTATAAAATAAAAGTGGGAACGGGTGATGATATTGGAATGATTGAAGCATTGAGAAAAAATACAAATGCAATTTTTAGAGTTGATGCAAATGCAGGATGGACAATAAATGAAGCGCTTGAAAAAATTCCTTTATTAAAAGATTTAGGTGTTGAACTTGTTGAACAGCCATTGGCAAAGGATGAATGGAGTGAGATGAAATTTTTATATGAAAACTCATCGTTGCCATTATTTGCGGATGAAAGTTGTGTGTTTGAAAATGATGTTATTAAATGTGTTGATTGTTTTCATGGCATCAATATTAAACTGGTAAAATGCAGCGGCATTACGCCAGCTTTAAGAATGATTAGTGAAGCAAAAAGATTAAACCTGAAAGTGATGATGGGTTGTATGAATGAAAGCACCGTTGGTTCCGCAGCTATAGCACATTTCTTACCGCAACTTGATTATGTTGATATGGATGGTCCGTTGTTGTTGAAAGAAGATATTGCAACAGGTTTAACTTATGATAATAATGTTGTGTCGGTTTCTGGTAAACCAGGATTAGGAATAATTATAAATGATAAATTATAGATTGTACTTAGCGCCTCATTCATCATTCGTAACTTATAATTTATAATTCTCCAATAGCATTTTTCGATGCACTAATTGTATTGTTCAAATCATCATAGCTCAAAGCATTACTTAAAAACCAGCTTTCATAAGCAGACGGTGGAAGATAAATTCCTTGCTGCAACATCGCATGAAAAAATTTATTAAACATAGTTATGTTTGATGATGATGCGTCTGCAAAATTGTTCACAGCTTGATGCGTGAAGAAAACAGAAATCATCGAGCCAATTTGATTTATGGTAACAGGAATATTTGCCTCATCAAAAACAGTAAATAATTCTTTTCTTAAGTAAGCGCCTTTTTCATCAAGCTCAGTATAAACTGTTGGATTATTTTTTAAATGATTTAATAAAGTAAATCCTGCAATCATTGCAATTGGATTACCACTTAATGTTCCGGCTTGATAAACATTTCCAAGCGGCGCAATATGCTGCATAACTTCAAGCTTACCTCCAAATGCACCAACCGGCATTCCTGCACCAATCACTTTTCCATACGTTACCAAATCTGCATCAATTTTTAAACGCTCCTGGGCACCGCCTTGCGCTAAACGAAAGCCTGTCATCACTTCATCAAAAATGAAAACGATATCTTCTTGCGTGCAAATTTTTCTTAACCCTTCTAAAAAATTTTGTTGTGGTAAAATGCAACCCATATTGCCTGCAATAGGTTCAATAATTATTGCAGCAATTTGATTTTTATGTTGTGATATGAGTTGCAGCACTGCTTCAATATCATTATAAGGCGCAGTTAATGTATCAGCGGCAACGCCTGCTGTAACACCCGGCACTGTTTGAATATTAAATGTTGCTACACCACTTCCTGCTTTTACTAAAAAGCTATCTGCATGACCATGATAACAACCTTCAAATTTTATTATTTTATTTCTGCCGGTATAACCACGCGCCAAACGAATGGCACTCATGCATGCTTCTGTGCCGCTGCTCACCATTCTTACTAAATCAACATTTGGCACCATGCTTTTTATCAACTCAGCCATTTCAATTTCCAATTCTGTTGGTGCACCAAATGATGTTGAATCTGCAGCTTTTTTTTGTATTGCTTCAACAACCGGTTCAAATGCATGCCCAAGAATCATCGGTCCCCACGAATTGATATAATCAATGTATTTGTTATCGTCTTCATCAAATAAATAAGCACCTTTTGCTTTCTTTATAAATAATGGTGTGCCACCAACGCTTTTAAATGCACGCACTGGAGAATTTACGCCACCGGGAATTGTACGTTGTGCACGTTCAAATAAGTTTTTGCTTCTTTCAATGTTCATTATTCTAATTGTATTTTCTAAGATAAGCGGCCAATTGTTCTGGAAGGCAATACTATTTGCATATTATATAAATAATAGCAAATAATCAATGAACAAGTTCATCAATTTTATCTGCTTTCTGGCTTGCATTAAATTCTATGATTCTGAAATCTGCCAACTTGTATTTATAAAAAGGGTCTTGTTTAATAATTTTTTCTATTTCTTTTTTGCTCGATGCAGTTGCTATAATTATTCCGCCATCTCTTGGAATTTTCCTGCCTGAAAAAATAAAATTTTTTGCTTTATAATATTTATTAAGATAAGTAACATGCGCTTCCATATGCGCATCAATTTCTTCCAATGGAACTTTATAAGTTAACTCGATGATGAACATTTTTATGCATTTAATAATCTTGCCGCATCCTTTGCAAAATAAGTTGCAATCAAATCTGCGCCTGCTCTTTTTATAGAAGTTAATGTTTCAAGTATTGCTTTGTTCTCATCAACCCAACCCATTTTTGCTGCAGCTTTTATCATTGCATACTCACCGCTAATGTTATAAACACTCACAGGAACATGCACAGCATTTTTTACTTCACGCACAATATCAAGATAAGGCAACCCGGGTTTTACCATCACAATGTCTGCGCCTTCTTCTTCATCCATCAATGCTTCTTTTACTGCTTCAATACGATTCGCATAATTCATTTGATACGTTTTTTTATCACCAAAACCCGGAGCACTGTCAAGTGCATCACGAAATGGTCCATAAAAGCATGAAGCATATTTTGCACTGTATGCCATAATACCAACTTTAGTAAAATTATTTTCTTCAAATGCTTCGCGAATCGCACCGATTCTTCCATCCATCATATCACTTGGTGCCACCATATCAACGCCGGCTTCTGCATGCGATAAACTCATTTTCACTAATGCTTCAACAGTTTCATCATTTACAATCTCGCCATCTTTTACAATTCCATCATGACCATAAATAGAATATGGATCCAGTGCAACATCGGTCATTACATACATTTCAGGCACTGCATCTTTTATTGCTTTTATTGAACGTTGCATCAAGCCATCTTTATTCCATGCTTCCTTTCCGGTATTATCTTTTGTTTCATCTATTGCTTTTACGAAAAGTAAAACACACTTCACACCAAGACTATATAATTCTTTTACTTCTTTAATGGTATTATCAATGCTCATGCGATAATAATTTGGCATTGATGCAATCTCCTGTTTATAATTTTCACCTTCATTAATAAACAGCGGCGCAATAAAATCGTTTGGCGTTAAAATCGTTTCCGCCACTAAGCTTCTGATAGATTTGTTTGCTCTTAAAATTCTGTTTCGTCTTTGTAAAAACATTTTTAAAAAATTTAAACCACAAAAACACCAAGGCCCGAAGTTTCACAAAGACTTCGTGTTTCCTTAGTGTCTTTGTGTCTTCGTGGTTAAAAAATTATACCCAATCTTTAGGTTCTAAGCATACTTTTAAAAGTTTTTCTTCTTCCGAGCCTGGCGATGGTTGATAATTATATTCAAATTTTACTGTTGGTGGTAAACTCATCAATATGCTTTCTGTTCTGCCGCTTGTTTTTAAACCAAACAATGTTCCTCTATCATGAATTAAATTAAATTCAACATAACGACCTCTTCTTATCTCTTGCCAGAATTTTTGCTTGTCATTATAAACTGTGTCTTTTCTTTTTTCAACAATCGGAATGTAAGCATCAATGAGTGCATAACCGCAAGCTTGTGCAAAATCAAACCAAAATTTAGAATCATGATTTTCATCATCGCGTTTATGGTCATAAAAAATTCCGCCGATGCCTCTTCGTTCATTGTTACGATGTGTGTTCACAAAATATTCATCGCAATTATGTTTGAATAAAGGATATATTTTTTCATCCAGTTTATCGCAGGCATTTTTATAGGTTGAATGAAAATGAATTGCATCTTCATCAAACAAATAATATGGAGTCAAATCTGCTCCACCACCAAACCAGCGGTCGCATAACGTTCCATCTTTATCATACAACTCAAACATGCGATAATTAAAATGTGTAGTTGGCACAAATGGATTTGATGGATGAATTACAGAACTTATGCCTGCAGCAAACCATGTTGCATGCGGTGCGGAGAGAGGTATGTGCAACACCTCGCGCATTTGGCGGCTAAGCGTTCCGTAAACGACGGATGTATTTACGCCACCTTTTTCAAACACATTACCATGCTGAATAACTTTCGTTAATCCGCCACCACCTTTACCATCAGGTTTGCGATTCCATTCTTCTTCAACAAATTTTGCTTTACCATCAGCTTCTTCTAAAGCTTTGCAAATTTTATCCTGCAGCGCATAAATAAAATGTATCCATTTTTCGCGAAAGGGTTTAGTTTCTGTTTTGTGAATGACTTGTTCCGTCATAGCAATAATTTAAAACAGCGCGAAGGTCAATAAAAATGCAGCGGCTAAAAAATGATTTAAATCATCTTTCACAAAGATGACAATCATGTGACGTTACAAGAAGATAAGAAGTGATTATTTTATAGAAATGGTTTTGTGTAAATCGTTATAGCCTGTTGTTGCTTCCCAAACATTTTCATTGGCGACACGAATTGCATATTCAGATCTGTTTGATAAAGATTCGGCAGCATCAGGCATAAACAAAAACAAATCATAATCGCCGGCAGGCATTGTATTATCTGTAATAATTTTTGCATTAATGGTGTTGTTGCCGGAATACCATTTACGCACATCGCTATTAATAATAAAAACAAATTCTTTGTTGGTTGATTTATTGCGCATGATTAATTCAGCAGGTCTTGGATTGTATGGCGAAGCATACCCAACGTTTTCAATATTCAATGTAAATGAAAATTGCATACCTGCTTTCACTGCATCTTTTGGAAATATTGCATTGCGCAACACAAACCGATAACCTAAATTCTTTTTTATTGCATCCATACAACCACCGGTTTGCCAATCATCATTCACATCATTATTATAAGCGCAGTTCAAAAAACTGTAATGCATGTTGCGCATTTCTGTTTGTGCTTTGCCTGCATTCTCACAATCGTTTTCAGGGCTGTAAGTATCATCACAAGTTTCTCCGCCAACAACAACATATTTTCCATCTGCTGCCGCATAAGCATGCAAAATAGAATAAGCATCTCCACTTGGCGATGATGAATTTCCATAATCATTATAAGTGCCGTAATCGTTAGGTGAAGAAAGAAAACAATCATTATGAAAACCAATTCTTGCTTCATCACTGCTGTCAAACGCTTCTGCATCTGTTAACGCTTTTGAAGAAGTTGGCGCATCAACACCATACACATAACGTTGTTTCATTTGCGGTGTGCGCACCTGTATCATCCTGCTTTGCGGCAATGCATCTAACAATGCTTTTAATACTTCATTTTTATCACTCCAATTCTTATCAGTTAGTTTTCCTTTTCCGTTTGATGAAGGATCGCCGAAATAATCACTGTAATAATTTTCACCCCATGTTCCAACAAAGCCCATTTGTATGCAAGCAATCACATCGGTATTTTCTTGTAATAATGGTTTCAGTTGTGCGATTTGATTTAGTACAATATTTTTTGACGCATCACCATAAGGCGGGCAAATAAAACCTTCCGGGCAAGCGCCGCTGTTTTGGGTAACCGTATAACAAAAGCGAAGTATCAGCTTCACACCTGCTTCCCGTGCAGACTTAAAATCGTTATTGATTTTATCTAACAAATCTTGTGGCAAATTTTTATCTGTATAACCTTTTAAAACTATATCGCGAAAAACAAGCGTGCTATACACTTTATAATTTCCATCATCTGCTTTTTGCAAACTGCGCCATTGCTTCATTTGTTCAACATCAAGTGGCTCATAGTTGTTTGCATACGTTTCTGCTACGCGATAAAAACCACGTTCAGGATTTGCAAAATCAGAATCACTTTCAACATAATAAACAGTATCAACTGCAGGTGGTGTGTACGTTGCAGGATTATCGAATTTGCTGCAGTAAGAAAATAAAATTGAAGAAAAAAAACAAATAATAAATGAAGCAATCACTGTTGTGTTTTTCATGAGCAAAGGTTTATTCACTCATATCAAGCAAAAAAGAATTGCTTTCTAAATCAGGCGAAAAGCCAATTTCAGCACTCCAATCATTTGCTGCTGCCTGCACACCAATTCGCACAGCTTTGCCCGTTAAACCTTTTATTTTACTTCGGCTGATTGCCCACTCGAATTTTTGCACGTTACCATCCTGCACAACAGTTCCCATCTTAAAAAATTCACTTATTGATTGTGGCTGATAGTTACCAAAATCCTGCTGGTCTGTTCCAATAAAATAATATGGGTCAAGCCAATCATCAAACACAGTTCCTTCCAGCAAAACTTCGTATGCGCCGCCCGGAATATCACCCGTTAATAAACCCGTTGTTATATCATTATCTGCATCTAAATAAACATCGTAAATATTACCGGCTGCCTTTGTTGTGTTTTGTTCGAAATAGAGATAGATATAATTCGCATCATAATCATACTTTGCTTTAATGAAGTTGCCTGCGTTTGGACCCGCAAGAACAACATTGTGCGTAACCGTATCCCAATCTGAAAGTGTTTTATCATCCAGTTTGATGCCTGAAGTTTTTGCGATGTGAATTACGGTAGATGCTTCTGCTTTTGTTCCATCACTTGCTGTTGCATATAACGTGGGAACATATTTTCCTTTGCCCGGATAAGTATGCGTGGGGCTTTCTTCGGTTGATGTAGTGCCATCACCAAAATCCCATTCATAGGTTGAAGCACCTTTCGATTCGTTCGTGAATGTTACCGTTGCACCATCAATGCTTACACTATAAAAAACGAATGGCTGCGGTTTATTAGAATCTTTTTTGCAGGAAGAAAAATTGAATGCTGCAAACAGTGCAATCATTACAATAAATAAGTTTGATTTTTTCATGTTGAATATTTTGAACCTGCTATAGAATTTTATTAATTAGTTTAACGGCTATTCATTTTTAAATTTACAAATTAGTCACTAAGGATTCTGCACACACAGCGGATTACTCTGCACTTCATCAATCGGGATATAATAAATAGTCCGCGGGTCATCCGGCTGAATAATTTCATTCGGATAACCTGTTGGCGCTTTCGATAAATCAATATCTGTTTCTTTTAATCCCGGCAAATGATAACCCCAGTATGTTCTGTTCATCGGCAATTTATTTCTGTAAACATCAAATGTGCGTTGTCCTTCAAATGCAAGCTCAACGCGTCTTTCATTCAACACAACCTGCAACGCTGTTGAACCTGCCGGCACAACTCCATTATATAAACTTGATTTTAATCCGCGGTTTTTTCTAATTGCATCTACATCATCCAGTGCATCTTTCGTGTCACCCATTTTTGCATTTGCTTCAGCACGGTTCAAATACATTTCTGCAAGACGAAACATAATTGGCGAGCTCAATGTTGGGCTTCCATCCTGGAAAGAAAATTTTGTGATATAATAAATAGGAATGCCATTTTTTGTTTGAATTCCGCCATTGCCATCCTCCAACGGCACAATATATTTCCAGCGCACATCTTCAGGATGCGCACTCATTAGATCGCGAATAGATGGCGATGCATATTCTTCACCCCAACCACTGTTTCCATCAGAATAAATCATTGAAGCAATTGAACCAAACTTTCCATAATCTTCTTTCGCTGTAAATGCAATGCAAAAAATTGTTTCGCTGCTTTGCGCTGCATTTGCAAACAAGCTCGAATATTGGTTTGCTGTGGCGAGTGAAAAATTTCCTGAGTTAATTACTTTGGTTGCATAATCCGCTGCATCTTTATTATCCTCCATATATAAATATGCACGCGAAAGCAAAGCCCAGGCTGCTTCTTTTGTTGCATACATTACACCACGCGATTGATTCATTAAACCTGCCGCCTTTTTTGCATCATCAATAATTTGATTGTATGTTTCTTCAACTGTTGCTCTTGCTTTTTGTGAAGGATCATCAGTAGATGTTCTTAAAATAATCCCCGGCGCAGATTTATCCTGTGCATAAGGTCTTGCAAACAATCTTGCCAAATTAAAATTCGCAAACGCACGCAGAAAATAACACTCACCTATAAGTTGTTTGCGTGTTGGATCTGTTGTGTTTGAATCAACGGCTGCAATAACTGTGTTACAATCATTGATAATTTTATATGAGATATACCA
>JBEHXR010000076.1:0-12209 GCA_048498595.1 Bacteroidota bacterium | reverse complement strand
ATCTTTAAAACTTTCTAATACATAAACTGTAATCATACTCAAAAAAAACAAAACCCCACACTCATTGCCGAATATGGGGCTTAACTTAACCTTTCCTTGGTAGCCGGTACGGGAATCGAACCCGTCTTTCCTCCGTGAAAGGGAGATGTCCTAGCCGATAGACGAACCGGCCGTCTAAACAGGAGCGCAAAGATAATCGCCGTTGAGCAATGAACAAAGTTTAAGTTCAATTGATGTTACGTCGCAAAACACAATATCGGCAGTTAAGCTAAACCTCGTAAATTTGCGGTCTCAAAAAATAAAAATAGTTATGAGCACAATTAAAGTAGCTATAAACGGATTCGGAAGAATTGGCCGTTTGGTTTATCGCCAGATTTTTGATATGGAAGGAATTGATGTAGTGGCTATCAATGATCTAACCAGCCCTAAAGTGCTGGCACATCTTTTAAAATATGATAGCGCACAGGGAAGATTTGGCAAGAACGTAACATCTTCAGATAATTCAATAAGCGTTGAAGGGCATGAAATAAAAATCTATGCGCAAAAAGATCCTTCACAAATTCCCTGGGGAGAGCACGATGTGGATGTAGTATTGGAATGCACAGGTTTTTTTGCTGATAAAACAAAAGCAGAAGCACATTTAAAGGCAGGCGCAAAACGTGTTGTAATATCTGCTCCTGCAACCGGCGATTTAAAAACGATTGTATTTAATGTAAATCATGATAAGCTTGATGGTTCTGAAACGATCATTAGTTGTGCATCTTGTACAACCAATTGCCTAGCGCCAATGGCAAAAGTGCTGAATGATAAATTTGGAATTGTGTTAGGATTGATGACAACCGTTCATGCTTACACAAACGATCAGAATACACAAGATGCTCCGCATCCCAAAGGTGATTTACGCAGAGCAAGAGCAGCAGCACAAAACATTGTTCCAAACAGTACGGGTGCCGCAAAAGCAATTGGTCTTGTTATTCCCGAAATAAAAGGCAAACTTGATGGAACTGCACAACGTGTACCGGTATTGACAGGTTCTTTAACTGAACTTACAACAACGTTAAATAAAAAAGTTTCTGTTGAAGAAATAAATGCTGAAATGAAAGCCGCTTCAAACGAAAGCTTTGGTTATACCGAAGATGAAATTGTAAGCAGTGATATCATAGGTATGCACTTTGGTTCTTTGTTCGATGCAACACAAACTAAAGTGCTTACAGTTGGCGATCAGCAATTAGTAAAAACAGTTAGCTGGTACGATAATGAAATGAGTTATGTAAGTCAGTTAGTGAGAACTGTAAAATATTTTGCAGGATTAATAGCTAAATAATATAAAAGAACGGCTTATCAAAACTGGTAAGCCTCTTTTGCATTTAAGATGTTTTAAGGCAGAGCAAGTTTTTTTATCAACCGGTTTAGCCCGAAAGTAGATTTGCATTCCCGGCTTCACAGAAATTGTTAGTTTAATTTTTGTAGCTAATAACGCATTGCATAATTTTTAAAAATTCCATTTATCGAATGAAGAATTTACAGGTTTTACTTTTTCTTTTAATTGGTATTAGTTTATCAGCACAGAACAAAAACAACTTGGTAACAATTACCGGCGTAGTTAAAGATAGCGTTACAAATAAAGTAATTCCTGCTGCTACAATTGAAATCAGCAGCAAAGAAGGCGGAAAAAATTTCAGTAAAAAAACGGTTGGAGATATTAACGGAAAGTTTATTGTAGAAAATATTCCATTTGCAACAAGCTTATCAGTTGAAATATCTTGTATTGGTTATGCAAGCACAACAAAAGAAATTAATTTAACAAAAGCTGCAAACTCTTCTAAGCTTGTAAAAAATATTGGAACAATAGCTCTCAATGTTCAGAGTAATACACTAAATAATGTTGTAGTAACTGCTAAAGCTGCACCTGCAATGCAGTTTGGTATTGATAGAAAGATTTTTAATGTTGAAAAAAATATTACGTCACAAGGCGGTACAGCTGTAGATGTAATGAAAAACATTCCTTCGCTTACGGTTGATGTGGATGGCAACGTGCAAATGCGTAACAGTACGCCGCAAATTCTTGTTGATGGCAGACCAACGATCTTAACACTTGATCAAATTCCTTCTGATGACATAGAGCGTGTTGAACTGATTACAAACCCTTCCGCAAAATATGATGCATCAAGTGCAGGTGGAATTATAAATATTGTATTGAAGAAAAATAAACGCGTTGGATTAAATGGAATTGCTTCTGTTGGAGTTGGAAGTCCGGATGTTTTAAATGGCAACATCAATCTAAACTTACGCGAGAAAAAATTTAATCTTTTTGCAAGCGGCAATTACAATCAATCCGGCGGTACAACACATGAAGAAACTTTTCGTGCAAATAAAGACAACGGCGTTGTTACAGATTATTTCAACCAAAATTCAGACAATGACCGTTCGAGAAAATTTAATTCTTTAAGGTTTGGTGCCGATTATTTTTTAGATGATAAAAACACTATTTCATTTACGCAAGGTTTTAATAAAGGGCGTTTTGGAAATACTGAAACTCAAAATCAACAATATCTCGATCAATACGATTCATTGCTGTACACAGGTTTTCGCGAAACACATGGAAACGGAAATTTTAACCGCAGCACAAGCCGCCTAAGTTTTGAAAGGCAGCTTGATGCTCCGGATGATAAGCTTACAGCAGACCTTACATACAACACAGGAAGCAATGGGCATAATGATTTTATTGTAAATGATTTTAATAATCCCGACGGAAGTATGTATGCGCCTGAAACCAGGGTTAAGGATAATGGTTTGGGAAATAATCATCAGCTTGTAGGGCAAATTGATTACAGCAATAAATTAAATGAAAATAAAAGAATAGAATTTGGTGTAAGAACATTTTACAACTCGAGCACATCGAACTTTGGTACTTATTCTATTGATGAGTTGAACAACGAAACCAAGTTGCCGTTAAGTAATAATTATAAGTATACAGAAAGAGTGAATGCGGGTTATTTTAATTATGCGAATAAATGGAAATCGCTCACTTACCAGGTTGGTTTGCGTGTTGAACTTTCAAAATTTGACGGAACGCTTATCGACAGTAATTTTCATTTCGGTTATAAATATCCTGATGGTTTCAAAAATCTTGGATATGCCTTGTTCCCGAGTTTTTTTCTTACAAAATCGCTTAATGAAAATACCGATGTACAATTTAATTATTCAAAGCGCATTCGCAGACCAGATTTTTGGGAAGTGAATCCCTTTGTTGACATAAATGATCCTTTAAATATTGAAGAAGGTAACCCGGAACTGCATCCCGAATACACCAACTCTTTTGAGTTTAATCTCTTTAACAGGTTTAAAAATAATGGCGGCAGTTTTTTAGGTGTAATATATTTTAAAAACAATGTTGGTGATATTACTGAATACAGCGATACCATTTCTCCTGCGCTTTATCAGAAACTCAATAACGCTGCTATTTCTCCTGACGCGATCGTAAATACATACATCAACGCAGGTTATACAAACCGGTTTGGTTCTGAATTTACATTAGAGAAAAAAATTGCAGATCAGCTTGATCTTACCTACGATATCGATCTTCAATATCGCATTACAAAAGCAAGTGTAAACGATATTAATTTAAACAATAGCGGTTTTAATTACGATACGAAACTGATCGGTACTTATAAAATTGTTACTGATAAAAGTAAATTGCTTAATAACCTCGGATTTCAGTTAATTGCAAATTATGAGAGCCCGCGTGTAATACCGCAGGGAAAAACTAAACAGCAATTTGTTTCAGATTTTGCGATGCGAAAAGAATTCTTGAAAAAGAAAGCTGCAGCAATTTCTTTCAGCATTAATGATATATTTAATTCAAGAAAATTCGGAACGGTTTACGATACAGAAAATTTCTACCAGGATTCTTATGAAAGATGGAGTGTAAGAACTTTCAGGGTTACATTCAGCTACAAATTCGGCGATACAGATTTTGATTTATTCAAGAAAAAGAATAACAACACACCCGAAGCCGGACCCGGTTCTGATATAGATTAATTCATCTTCTTTCGCCACATTTCATGTTGCAGTTTTATCAATTCATCTGCAATAGCGGCAGTTTATGGCATGCCTGATTTTTTTCACGCTTAAAACATAGTAATTTGTATTGATGAAATTTCGGCTTCCTCAATACACAACAAAAGATTATACTATTATGGCGTGGACAATGGTTCCGCTTGGCATAGTAATAAACGCTCTTGTATTTGGCAAGCCCTATTTTACTAACCTGCTCCTGTTTTTTTCGGCAAGCTTAATTACTATTGTGTTGCTCTGTATTGATTTTATTGCGTGCGGCGCAGTTGCTGTAACAATGAAACATCGTTTACCTGCAGATAACGATGTTGGAAAGCGGCTGAGTTTTATGATAATCATTTTTATCATTTTATCGGGCTTGGTTTTGTATGGATTATTTTCTTTTTACTCAACCATTCATTTTTTTGGTTATAGTTTCAGCAGCTCGGGTTTCATTTGGTCATATTTCTCTCTCGGCATGTTAAACATTTTTCTTACGCTGTTACATGAAAGTGTTTCAAGATTTGAAAGATGGAAAGCTAATCTGCAGGAAACTGAGCAACTAAAAAAAACAGTTATGCAAGGCCAGTTGCTTGGATTGAAAAGCCAGTTGAACCCGCACTTTCTTTTTAATTGTCTTAATTCTTTATCAAGTTTAATAAGTGAAGATGAAGATGAAGCAGAAAGATTTTTGAATGAAATGAGCAAAGTGTACCGTTACATTTTGCGCAACGATGATGACATTCTTGTATCACTTGAAAAAGAATTACAGTTCATTCAATCGTATTATCTTTTATTAAAAGCAAGATATGGCGATGGCCTCGAGCTCTCAATTCAAATTGATGATAAAGACTTGCAAGCTTTTTTGCCGCCGCTGAGCTTACAGGTAATATTGGAAAATGCATTCAGCCAAAATACCATGCAAAAATCATCTCCGCTTATAATAAAAATTTGTTCAGATAAAACCAATGCCATCATCATAAAAAATAATATTCAACGCAAACAAATTTCTGATGCTTTTGATTACGAGTCGGGTCTTGATAATCTTGTAAACAAATATCGTTTGCTGAATGAAGGGGAAGTTGTAATTAAAGATTTGAAAGATGAACGCGTAATAACATTACCATTAATTAAAAAACAGCCGGAGGTAAGAGCATGAAAAAATTAATAAAACCTTCGCGGCTGGAATGGATAACTTTTTTTGTATTAATGCCGGTTATAGATGTTGCCGCTTTGTACATAATGTTTAATGAGCGCTTATGGCACGACGCAAAACTTTGGCTTTATGCTTTTTGGATCGGCTATGCAATCGGACTGATAACTTTTTTTATAAATGTTACAGCCATGCATTGGCTGCAACAAAAAATGCCTGAATTAAAACAAACACCCAAGCGCGTAACGCTTATTGTTTTGTCGCACTCTGTAATAACATTCATTGCATTCGGTTTTGTTTTTTTAATGTATGATAAGTTTCATCTGTTCGGGTTTCATGCTGCTAATGGGCAATTTCAATTTTCTCTTTTAATAGTGCTTGCAATGGTAATGCTTACAACAACGCTGTGGGAAAGTGAATTTATTTATAAGCGGTATAAGGAAAGCATTATTGAAAAAGAAACAATGCAGCAAATGAATATTCAGCAGGAGTTTGAAACATTAAAGAACCAGGTGAACCCGCATTTTCTTTTCAATTGTTTCAACACTTTGTCTTCATTAATTAGTGAAGATAAAATACAGGCTGAAAAATTTTTGAATGAGTTAAGTAAAGTGTACCGTTATTTATTGCGTAATAATGAAGATGGATTTTCAACCTTGCAGGATGAACTGCATTTTATTCAGTCTTATTTTTTGTTATTGAAAACAAGACATGGGGACGCCATTCAATTACAAATTGAAGAAGATAAAAAGTACAGTAATTATTTATTGCCATCACTTTCGTTGCAGTTGCTGGTTGAAAATGCGGTAAAGCATAATGTTGTTTCGAAACAACATCCGCTGATGATTGATATATTTTGTTTAACGGGAAACAAACTTGCAGTAAACAATAATCTTCAGCCTAAAAAAATAAAATCGCCATCAACAAAAATTGGGCTGGCGAATATTCAATCAAAATATGATTTATTAAAGCATACAGGATTTGAAATATTACGGGATGCAAAAAACTTCACCGTTGTTCTTCCGCTTATCTGGAATAACAATACAGGTAAAGAATTTTCATTCATACAAAAACAAAACAAATTACAAACGAATAATTGAATGATATGAAAATACTAATTGTAGAAGATGAAGATCTCGCTGTAAAAAAGATAAAGAAAACATTGCACGAGGTTGATGAAAATGCAAGCGTAGTTGGCATTACAGACAGTATTGCATCAACAACAGATTGGTTGCTTACAAATGGTGCGCCTGATCTTATTTTGATGGATATTGAATTATCTGATGGGCAAAGTTTTGAAATTTTTAACCGCGTGCCTGTAAGAAGTGCAGTAATTTTTACCACTTCTTATGATGAGTTTGCATTAAAGGCTTTTAAAGTTAACAGCATTGATTATTTATTAAAGCCGGTGCAGAAAGAAGATCTGCAGGCTGCGCTTGATAAATATAAACAAATGAAAACTGTATATGCTTCAGGTGAAACTAAAAATGATATAAATGTTGATGCGCTTGTAAAAGAGTTACAACAGAAATTGCAACCAAAAGAATTTCGTAAAAGGTTTTTAGTAAAGCATGGTCAAAAACTGGTGTCTATCGAAACAGAAGACATTGCATATTTTTTTAGTGATGGCCGTTTGAATTTTTTTAAAACATACGACAATAAAAAGTTCGTTGTTGATTATACAATGGACGAACTGGAAGATATGCTCGACCTGAATAAATATTTTCGCATCAGCCGATCATTTTATGTTTCGGTAAAAAGTATTGACCAGATTCATGATTATTTTGGTAACCGCTTGTTGTTGCATTTAAAACCTGCAGTAGAAAAAGAAGCAATCGTAAGCAGGGAAAAAGTAACTGACTTTAAAAAATGGATGGGCAAGTAATTAAAATGTTATTTAACTGCAATAAGCAGAATAACAGAAACGCCTTTATTATCATTTTGAATATCCAATTCCGCATTGATGGATTGAGCATGTTGCAAAATTTCTTTTCTTACTAATGCTGTATCTGTGCCGGTAATAAAATGTATACCTGTGTTTTGAATTTTTAATAAAAGCTTTCCATCAATAAGATCAATATCAATTAAACTCTCTGTGCCTTTTGCCTGCTTTGATAAAGCTGTTATCACTTCTTTGAAAATAAAAAAGATCTCGTGCCTTGTTTTCATATCAGGCTTTATTGCTTTTACTTTTTCATCTACATTCATTTTAATTTTTGTTTCATGCGTGCGTTGTAAACCTTCTGCATATTCCTGCATGCGCAAAACAGTTTTTTCCATGCTGTCGTTCTCCGGTTTTAAACTCCACAACATATCATCCATCACATCAATCATTCTACGGCTTTTATCTGTTATCTGGTCTATATATTCTTTTGAGCGTTCAACATCTTTACCGGCTTTTATTTTAGCCATCTCGCTTAATAAATTAATGTTGTTTAATGTGGCATTTACATTTTCGTGAAGGTCGCCAGCAATTTGCGTTCGCATTTTTTGCAACGCCTGTAATTTTCTTATGCGCTCTCTATCGAACAAATAAAAAATTGCAATTACTGCTAATGCAAGCAATCCTAAAAACCACCATGTTTGCCAGAAAGGTGGAATAACCCGCAAATCCAATTCGGTAATATTGCTTTCCTTTCCTTCAGCATTTTCTGCTTTTACTTTAAACGTATAATCGCCTGGCGGTAAATAATTATAAACGGCTTCGTTGAGGTTTGATGAAAGAATCCAGCTTTTATCAAGTCCATCCAGCATATAATAATAATGCAGTTTATTTTGCGGCGTATAATTCAATGCACTAAATTCTATACTAACAGAAGTGTTGTCGTATTTTAAATCGATGGTTTGAAATTTATTCAGCGAATCAACAGGCAGCGCTTTATTTTCTAAAGTAAATGATGTTATTGCAATATCATTTGGCTTTGCGGTATTGGATATATCTTTCGGGTTGAATGCAATAAAATTTTTATCAGTAAGATATATCAGCCGGCCATCTTTAAGTTTGTAATCTCCAGCTACATTAAAAATATCATAGCTAATTCCATCTCTTCTGTCGAAGGTTGAAAATATTTTCTTTTGAAGATTAAACCTGCACAATTGATTAGCTAAACCCAACCATAACACACCTTTATTATCAGCTTCAACACTTAATACAGTATTTGATGGCAAACCATTTTCAGTGCTGATATGTGTAATCTTATTTGTTTTGATATTTAAAATATCCAGTGCTTCATCAGCAATTAGCAACAGACTATCATTATAAGAATACAAATCGTTAACGCTGCTGTTCCAAAGTCCTGCATCATTTAATTTATTTGTTGTGTAGTGATGCAGTAATTTGTTTGTTACAGCATCATATTTGTAAAGTCCGTCATGCAGGCAGCCTGCCCAAATAGCACCATCGCTGCCTGTATACATTTTTTGAATATAAAAACCTTTGCCTTTAACTATATCATATCCTTTATGAATATCACCATTAGAAATTTTCAGGTCCCATTTTACAATGCTTCCATTTTGCAAGCCAAACCATAAGTTGCCGAGACGATCCTCCGTTACCTCGCGTATAGTACTATTTCTAAATGCACTGTCATGCAATATTTCTAATTTCTTTTTTTCAGGATCATATACTGCCATTTCTCCGCCTTGCATGCCCATCCAAATTAAACCTGTTTTGCTGTGCTCATGTACACACCACATCATATAAGACTGCGTGAGTGTTTGAAGTTCCGGTGGTAATGTTAGTGCATTCAACTGATTGTCGTAATAAAACAATCCTGCGCCCCATGTAGTAATTAATATATTACCATTTTTTAATTCGCAGGCATTTGTTGAGCCCGCTTCAATGTCTTCTTTATCTGGCCCATGTTTTAATTTATAATTATTAAAGACCTGTCTGTCGGGATTAAAAACAAAAACACCGTTATCTGTTGCAACCCAAATATTCTGTTGCCTGTCTTCTATCATATCATACACGCGATCGAATGTTATACTTTGTTCACCGGCGTATGTATTTGGAATAAGCTGAAACGGAGATTTATCATTCCCGGTAAATTCAGTTATAAAACTTCGGCCATAAAACCACTTGCGGCCGTTTTGCTGAAATAAGTTTCCATTCAATTCTATATAGCCAAAATTGAATTGCTTTGCAATGCTGTAAGATTTTTGTTCGCCTGTTTTTAAATTTAGTGCGCATACGTATGGTGTGTTAGGCGATATTGGCCAACTGCTGTACCACAACGTATCATTCTTTACATCGAAATAGCTTGTTACGGCGGAGTCGTTACCGAGGCGTTGAATAAAAATATTATTATCAGGATTATGCCCGCGATAATTAAGATTACCGGTTTTAGTATCATATATTATTAGTCCACCATACACAGCAATCCAGTAACGTTCGCCGTTATCAACACTTTCCATATCGATAATGCGCTGCTTATTGTGAAGGCTAAAGGCAATTTTTTGCTTGAAAATTTTGGACTTTGGATCATAAATAAAAATGCCTTTTCCTTCTGCATATAGTGCGATATATCCATTGGAAGCCTTACCATAAAACCTCACGTCGTATGGAATGTTCGGATCCTCGCCTTCTATAGGAATTGTTGTAAAGTTGAATGTCTTTGTATTAAAGAATCCCATCTTCCCATCTGTGTATAACCAAATGTTGTCATCTTTATCCAGAAAAATTTGTACTATATAATTTGACGGCAACGAATGCGGATCTGTGCTTGAATGCCTGAAAGTAAGAAACCTGTTACCGTCGTAACGCTGTAAGCCATCAACAGTAGCAAGCCATATATATCCTTGTTTATCCTGCAGAATATTAAAAACAGAGTTAGTAACAAGTCCGTTAGTTGTACTAAAATGTGTGAATGCATATTGCTTTTGCTGTTGCGAAAAAACAGCTGCATAAATCAACACTAAAAAAATTATTAAACAGTAGCGTGTAAACAACATCAGTCTTCAAATATAATTCAACCATAAGCTAAAAATTATGTAACCGGTTTTATGTTGTATGAATTGATGAGAACGATGTATGAATTGAGTGTCTTATATTATGAAATGTATGCTTCAAATCAACATGATACTTCTATACTTATGTTTCTAAAATCCTGTTTCTATTTTTAATTACAAACTATAAATTGTTTTCATCAATTTAAACAGAAAAAATAACAACTGCTGCATATTGGGCTTTTGCTGCGCTTTAATGCAAACTAATATTGCTTATTAATTAATCTAAAAATCAAAACATCATGAATCGTTACAATTCATTTTATCAAATTCATAAAGCACTGCGTGCTATGTTATACGATGCCGCTTTAACGCTGCAGCAAACAGATTTTTCTAACAGCGCAGAATCAGCAAGTGCAATGACCAAAGTTGCAGACGTAGTTTTTGCATTCGATAATCACGCACATCATGAAGACACTTTTATTAATCCGGCTGTTGAAGCATATGAGCCTGAACTTGCCAAAACATTTGAAGATGAGCATGTGGAAGATCATCGCTTAAGCAGTAATTTAAAAAACCTGCTTGCTATTTGTGAAAACGCATTGTTGCCCGAAGAAAGAGTTATTTGTGGTTCTGCTATTACAAAATCTTTTGTTGAATTTATGGTTTTTAATCTTGAGCATATGGCAAAAGAAGAAGTGTTGCTTAACCGCGCTTTGTGGAAACATTACACGGATGAACAAATAATAGAGATACATCACAAAATACTTGCTGCTATACCACCGGCTGAAATGCAACATGCTACAAAATGGATGCTGCGGGGTTTAAATAATGCTGATATTATAAGCTGGTTTAAAGATGTAAAACAAAGTGCACCGCAACCTGTTTTCAATGGCTTGCTTTCAATAGCAGAAATTGAATTGCCGTTTGAGCGTTTTGAGATTATTGAACAGGCTTTATCTTTAGAAGAAGTATTGGCATAAAAATCACACTCAGCATATATCTTAACCTGCAATGTTTTATTGCAGGTTTTTTTTGTTATAAAAATGATTTGATATAATTGCATCGTAAACCAAAACTTTCTTAATACTAAACCTCACATAAATGGAAAATTCTCAGCAACAAGATCTGCTTACTGATGAAGTATTGTATGTCCGTTACGGAACTTTTTGGCCGCGCTTCTGGGCGATTTTTCTTGACGGGTTAATACTCGCTATACTTGCGCCAATAACTATATACAACAGAACTGAATGGAAGAGTTTTACATTGCTGTTTATTGTATCATTCATTCAAATAGTTTACAAGCCTTTTTTCGAGTATAAATATGGTGCAACTCCGGGAAAGATGGCTTTAGGACTGACAGTAGTAAATTACGAATTTGGGCAAGCAAGTTTAGAGCAGATAATCATTAGAAACATTTTTCAAATTTTATCGGGCTTAATTGTTTTAGGTTTGAGCATTTATACTTTTAGCCAGGCTGATTTTTATTTTGCATCTACTTCTATTGAATATTCGCGCATTGGTTATACAGCAATTGCAACATTCATTTGGCAAATACTAATGTTCGCTATTTTATTAACAGATTTTATTTTTTTAGTAAGCAGTGATGACAGCAGGTGTTTGCACGATAGAATGGGAAAAACTTTTGTTATTAAAGATTGATTTTTTTTAAACAGAACAGAAAGCTATTTCAATAATTCTTCAATATGTTTGAATGAGTATCCGTTCAATTTTAACTGGGTCGATTAACTAAATGAAAAACAAACTAAATAGGCATTTCATCTGTTCATAAATTAAAAATTGAAGGAGGTTGAATAATTTTTTTTAAGTTAGTAATCTCAATATAATTATAGCCTGATGGACTTTGATTACGATATCTCAGATGATATGATCCCTGCAATTGTAGTAAGACCGCTTGAAGAAAATGATTTAGCACAAGCGGACCACATTATGCGACTTGCCTTCGGCACATATTTGGGCGCACCTGAACCAGCAAAATTTTTCGGAGAAACAGATTATGTCTATTCAAGATTTAAAGCCAATCCTAAAAATG
>JBEHXR010000075.1:0-12489 GCA_048498595.1 Bacteroidota bacterium | reverse complement strand
GAACCCCATTTCCACGTAACTGAACTTGATTTCCACGTAACTGAATCTCATTTCCATGTGCGTTTGAGGCTTCCGGTGGTTCTTTCAAGGCTTGAGGTACTGTGTTCAGCACATATTCAACAAGATTCAAACAAATCTTGTTAAGATAATTGGTTTTGCAGCTTTGTTACAAGGCTTCTTTTATTTTTGTTGAAACAGATTTGCATTGAGTCTTACCATCAGCACAAAAAATCTTATTAAAACTTACAGCGGAAGAACCGTTGTAAACGACGTTTCGATACAGGTTGAGCAAGGCGAAATTGTTGGTTTGCTCGGACCCAACGGCGCCGGTAAAACCACCACATTTTACATGGTTGTTGGATTGATAAAGGCAGATGAAGGAGAAGTTTTTTTAGATGAGTTGGACATCACCAAACTTCCCATGTACAAGCGTGCGCAAATGGGTATTGGCTATTTGCCGCAGGAAGCATCTGTATTTAGAAAATTGACTGTTGAAGATAATTTGCTTGCCGTACTTGAAATGACTGATCTTACCAAAACACAACGCGCAGAAAAACTGGAAAGTTTGCTGGATGAATTCAATCTTCATCACGTAAGAAAAAATAATGGCGATAGTTTAAGCGGTGGTGAAAGACGCAGAACAGAAATTGCAAGAGCGTTGGCAGTTGATCCCAAATTTATCTTACTGGATGAACCGTTTGCCGGCGTTGATCCGATTGCGGTTGAAGATATTCAAAGCGTAGTGGCAAGATTGAAATATAAAAACATTGGCATTTTAATTACTGATCACAATGTAAATGAAACGCTCTCCATTTGCGATCGCGCATATTTATTAATTGAAGGAAAGATCTTTAAACACGGAACGGCTGAAGAACTTGCTGCAGACGAGCAAGTGCGGCGCTTATACCTCGGAACTAATTTTGAATTGCGCCGTAAAGACTGGATTTTGGAAATGGGAAGAAACCAAAAATTTCCTGAGCAGGTGCAACCAGAAAAATAATTCTATATTCGATTTATGCTTTCAGTGAATTTGATTTTATGGATTTTCGTTACGCTGTTGCTCATTGCTTTTTTTGCCGGGCTTGAAATTGCTTTTGTAAGCGTGAACAGGCTAACAATTGAGTTGAAAAAAAAGCAGGGATTAAACAGCGGCATCATTCTTTCAAACTTTATGGAAAACCCATCAAAGTTTTTAGGCGTTTGCTTAATTGGCGCAAATATTTGCCTTGTTGTTTATGGATTGTTGTTTAGCGAATTAATGCGCACTTCGCTGTGGAATCCTTTACATCTCGAAAATGCTTACGTAAAACTTTTGTTTGATACGGTGCTTTCTTCGCTTGTTGTTTTGATCATCGGCGAGTTTTTACCGAAAGCAATTTTCAGGGCGCGTAATGACAGTTTATTAAGTTTTTTTGCGCCGGTAGCACAACTATTTTTCAGGCTCTTCAATCCAATATCTTCACTGTTTGTAAATTTTGCAGAAGGCATTTTAAAATATCTTTTTAATGTGCGCATAAAAGATAAAGAAGCTTTTTCAAAAGTTGATCTTGAACATTTTTATCAGCAAACAAAAGACCAGGCGCCGGATAACCAGGAATTAAATACAGAGCTTTTTGAAAACGCGTTATCACTACCAACAGTTAAAGTGCGGCAATGTCTTGTGCCGCGTACGGAAGTTGAAGCTTTGGATATTGATACTTCAATTGAAGATGCGATCAAATCTTTTATTGAAACCAAATTAAGCAAGCTCGTGGTTTATGAAGGCAATATTGATAACATACAGGGTTATGTTCACCAGCTTGATTTTTTTAAAAGACCGCATGATCTGCGTTCGATTTTATTGCCCATTCCTGTTGTGCCCGAAACAATGAGCGCAACAGACCTGATGAATAAATTCACGAAGGAGAGAAAAAGTATTGCATGGGTTGTAGATGAATTTGGCGGCACTGCAGGTATTATAACAATGGAAGATTTGCTGGAAGAGATTTTTGGTGAAATAAAAGATGAATATGATACCGAAGAATTTGTGGAGAAGCAGATCGCAGAAAATGAATTTATTTTTTCCGGCAGGCTTGAACTTGATTACCTGAATGAAAAATATAATCTTGGTTTTCCGGAAGGTGAATCTGAAACATTATCGGGTTACATTATCAATCAGCATGAAACCATACCGGGTTTTAAAGAGCGCATTATTATAGACAAATATGAATTTGATATTTTGAATGTGAGCGATACGCGCATTGAAATGGTGAAGGTGAAATTGCTTCGTTAATTATTTTTTAGCTATAAATATTTATACATCTAATCTTCTGCTGCCCCGTACATTTGCAACCTTAATAATAAAAAATGGCTGAAGGTTTTTTTGGGCGGCGTAGCCAGGGCAGAGGAGAAATGGCTTTCGTAGATCATCTTGAAGAATTACGCTGGCATATCATTCGCTCTTTACTGGTAGTAATGGTTTTAGCGGTCGTTATTTTCGTTAAAATACAGTGGGTGTTTGATAATGTGATTGCGGGACCGATCAATCAAAACTTTATTAGCTATCGTGCAATTTGTGCGTTAAGTCACAAATTAGGTTTAGGCAATGAACTCTGTTTGCCGCCAGTTGACATTCAAATGCAAACAACCACTTTTGGTGGCCAGTTCTTTGGAAGTTTTTCAATTGCATTTATTGGAGGTTTGGTTGCAGCTTTCCCTTACATTTTTTGGGAGTTCTGGCGCTTTGTAAAACCAGCATTAAAACCAAAAGAATTAAAAGGTACGCGCTTTGTTATTTTCTGGGTTTCATTTTTTTTCTTTCTCGGCGCGGCATTTGGCTACTTTGTTCTCGGTCCTTTCACATTTAATTTTCTTGCAACATTCCAGGTCAGCGGTTTACATATGGTTCAAACAAAACCAACGATTGATGATTATTTAAACAATCTTACCAATCTTATTTTAGGTTGCGGCATTGCTTTCGAAATGCCTGTGCTTACATATGCACTCACAAAAATTGGTTTAATAACACCAATGATGTTACGCAGGTCGCGTAAATATGCCATCGTAATTATACTTGTTGTAGCTGCTGTTATAACACCCAGCCCCGACTGGTACAGTCAAACTATCGTTTTTATACCATTGTATTCTTTATTTGAATTAGGTGTTTATCTTTCATCAAAAGTTTATAAAAAAGAGCAGCAGAAAGAGAAGGAAGAATGGAGCTAATTCATCAGCAGAATAACAATAAAAATATAGCATGAGAAAAATTTTTATTTTCTTTTTATCATGTTGTGCATTGAATGTTTTTGCACAGGATAAAACGGTAGAAAAATTTGCTGCCGGTATAACGCCTGGTGATTTAAAAGCAAAGCTTTCTGTAATTGCAAGTGCACAAATGGAAGGCAGGGAAACTGCAACTGAAGGTCAGCGGAGAGCGGCAACATTTATTGAAAATTATTTCAAGAAATTAAAATTATTGCCCGGCGATTCAGGAAAATATCAAATGACATTTCCTGTTTGGCAAGACTCAATTACATCTGCAACATTTACTGCAAACGGCAAAGATTTTTCTTTAGCAGATGATTTTGTTCCTTCTAACAATGTTCCTTCAGGCACGTGGAATGTGCAGGATGTTGTTTTTGCAGGGCGCGGTGTGAAGGATTCAACACGCAGTGATTTTGACAGTATGGATGTAAAAGGAAAATGGGTAATGATTGCGCCGCTTTCATCAGAGCAATCTTCAAGAAGTCTTTTTCAAAAAATTAATTTATTACCGAAGTATGATGCTGCGGGTTTATTGATTATTTCAAATGGTTTTCCAAGAAAAATTTTTAAAGCAAAAGGCAACATGTATAACACGAAAACCACAAATGGTAGTTTGCCTGTGTTTTTTATTTCGCAAAATCTTGCTGATGCAATTCTTGCTTCGCATGTTGATTCAACAACAACACAAAAAGATTACACAACAAGTTTTAATATCAGCATAAATAAAACAACAGAAAATTTACAAAGCACAGATGTAATTGGTGTGTTGCCCGGCACTGATAAAAAAAGTGAGTATGTTTTTGTAACAGGACATTATGATCATTTGGGCAAACATGATTCGGTAATTTATTATGGTGCTGATGATGATGGCAGCGGTACTACCAGCGTGCTTGAAATTGCGCAGGCTTTTGCGGCGGCAAGAGACAAAGGTATTCGCCCGAGACGCACAATGGTGTTTATGACGGTTTCCGGCGAAGAAAAAGGTTTGTGGGGAAGTAAATATTATACGGACCATCCTGTCTTTCCGCTTGATTCAACATCTGTTGATTTAAATATTGATATGGTTGGAAGAAGAGATCCTGAACGCACTTACGGCGATTCTACAAATTATGTTTACACCATTGGTGAAGATAAATTAAGCAGTGATCTGATGCATATATCAGACAGTGTTAATAACACATACACACATTTAGAATTGGATAGGAAGTTTAATGATCCGCACGATCCAAATCGTTTTTATTACAGAAGCGATCATTACAATTTTGCAAGCAAAGGTGTACCCATCATTTTTTATTTTAACGGAACGCATGCAGACTATCATCGACCCACAGACACAGTTGATAAAATAAATTTTGATGAAATGGCGAAGCGTGTAAAACTTGTTTTTTACACAGCATGGGCAATGGCAAATCGTGATACAATGCTTAAGCGGGACATTCCATTAAATCAACAATAAATAAAAAAGTCTCCAAATTGGAGACTTTTTATTTAGGCTTAGAAATAATCTTCTGTTTTGTTTTCTGCAGTTCTGAAAGCATCATCCATAGTGTTGTATGTATCAGAAGCAACCATGCTCAACCTGTTTCTTCTTCTTTTATAAAAATAAGTTGCTAAGCCGGCAGCAAGGGCTACAATTGCACCTGTAATTAGTTTCTTGTTCATAGAATTGTTTTTGTTATTAAGACTTTGAATTAAAGTATTAAGCTAAATCCATACCATGTTGTTTGCTTAATAACGCTTTAAAACTTATTTCACGGTTTAGTAAAAGCAATGGCAAATGAAATTTTGTCATTCATTATAGAAAGCATTTCTTTGCGCCCTCATTAAAAAACTGTCAACACTTCTTTAAAAAAAACATTTTGGCTTTTTAAATGGCATGGCAAAATTGTTGATGGAGGTTGGCAAATTTTCTAACGTTAAAAATTAAAAATCAATAACATTATGGCCAAACAAGATTTAAAGGTTACTCCGCTTCATGACAGAGTAATTGTGCAGCCTGCGCCGGCTGAAGAAAAGACTGCAGGTGGAATTATTATCCCTGATACAGCAAAAGAAAAACCGCAACGCGGAACTGTGATTGCAGCAGGACCCGGAAAGAAAGATGAGCCTGTTACAGTAAAGGCTGGTGATACTGTTTTGTATGGTAAATATGCCGGAACAGAAATCAGCATCGAGGGAACAGATTACCTTATTATGAGAGAAAGCGATATCCTCGCTATTGTTTAATTAGTCAATTCGGCAATGCCGATCGAATTTTCTAATTGTCAGATTATCTAATTATCAAATTTTCAAATTAAATATTATGTCTAAACAACTCTTCTTCGAAATTGAAGCAAGAAATAAAATGAAACGCGGCGTTGATATATTAGCAAACGCAGTGAAAGTTACATTAGGTCCCAAAGGCCGCAATGTAGTAATTGAGAAAAAATTCGGTGCACCTTCAGTAACCAAAGACGGTGTTACTGTGGCTAAAGAAATTGAACTTGAAGATTCAATTGAAAATATGGGTGCACAAATGGTAAAAGAAGTTGCATCTAAAACTGCTGATATTGCAGGTGATGGTACAACAACTGCAACGGTGCTTGCACAATCAATCATCAGCGAAGGTTTAAAAAATGTTGCAGCGGGTGCAAATCCAATGGATTTAAAACGCGGTATTGAAAAAGCAGTAACAGCTGTTGTTGAACATTTGAAAGGTCAGTCACAAACTGTTGGTTCAGATGCGAACAAAATTCAGCAGGTTGCATCTATCTCAGCAAACAATGATGATACAATCGGTAAATTAATCGCTGAAGCTTTTGGCAAAGTTGGAAAAGATGGCGTTATAACAGTTGAAGAAGCAAAAGGTACAGATACTAATATTGAAATTGTAGAAGGTATGCAATTCGATCGCGGATATCTTTCAGCTTACTTCGTTACTAACAGCGAAAAAATGGAAGTAGAACTGGAAAAGCCTTACATTCTTATTTATGATAAGAAGATAAGTGCCATGAAAGATATACTTCACATTCTTGAAAAAATTGCACAGCAAGGCGCTCCTTTATTAATCATCTCTGAAGATTTGGAAGGCGAAGCTTTAGCAACATTAATTGTAAACAAATTGCGTGGCACAATTAAAGTGGCTGCTGTAAAGGCTCCGGGCTTTGGCGACAGAAGAAAAGAAATGTTGAATGATATTGCAACACTTACAAAAGGTATTGTAATAAGCGAAGAACAAGGTTATAAGTTAGAAAATGCAACACTTGAATATTTAGGTCGTGCAGACAGAGTTGTTATTGATAAAGACAATACAACAATCGTTGGTGGCTCTGGTAAAAAAGAAGATATACAGGCTCGCGTAAATCAAATAAAAGCACAGATTGAAACAACAACTTCTGATTACGACAAAGAAAAATTACAGGAGCGTTTGGCTAAATTAAGCGGTGGTGTTGCTGTATTAAATGTTGGCGCTGCAACAGAAGTTGAAATGAAAGAAAAGAAAGATCGTGTTGATGATGCTTTGCATGCAACACGCGCTGCGGTTGAAGAAGGAATTGTTCCTGGTGGTGGTACTGCATTCATTCGTGCCGTTGAAGCTTTAGATAAATTGAAAAACGACAACGAAGATGAAGCAACTGGTATCAACATTGTAAAACGCGCTTTGGAAGAACCACTTCGCCAGATTGTTGCCAACGCTGGTATTGAAGGTTCAATCGTTGTACAAAAAGTAAAAGAAGGTAAAGGCGATTTTGGCTTTAATGCACGTACTGAGAATTACGAAAAATTATTCTCTGCTGGTATTATCGATCCTACAAAAGTTACACGCGTAGCTTTAGAAAATGCTGCATCCATTGCAGGTATGTTATTAACTACCGAATGTGTTGTAGCAGATAAACCAGAACCTAAATCAGCCGCTGCTCCTGCAGGAATGCCGGGTGGCGGAATGGGTATGGATTATTAATTTAGTTTTTATAAATGATAAAGCCGCTTCAATAATTGAAGCGGCTTTTTGTTGGTATGGAACAAAGTAATTTATTATCGATCTGCAATTTTTATCTTAATACTCTTTCCCAAAAATTTTGCAATTGAATCTCTTGTTGTAACTGTATCAACAAGCTTAGTTGGCTTATAAATAAACAAGGAATATACTTTACCCGAATCAGTTTGTGTGCTATCATAACCCGCGTTGTTACCAAAATTTTTTAACTGTGCGGTTCTCGCTTTTGCTCTGTCTAATGATGATGTTGTTTCAAAAATATAATCTATCAAAACGCTATCGCCATTGTTATAAGCTTTAGTTTGTGTTGTATCGGCAATAGATTTATTTGCAGTGGAAACAGATGTGTCTTTGCTTAAAGCAGTGTCATTCTTTTTTGTTGAATCAGTACCTGTAGTTTCAGTTTCATTTGGCGGAGTTGGCTTTAAAAAAAATTGGTAAGCTTCATAACCTAATCCACCAAGAATTGCTAATACAATTAATAAAGTAAAAATTTGTACTGCACTGTTGTTTCTTTTTGCTGATACACTTTTTGTCACCGGTTTATTAAAATTCTTTTGTGCCTTTAATGCCTGCGAGTATGGAATGAGTTCATATTCTCCGCGAATATTCTTCTTAATAAAACCCGCATTAATTATCTCGTAGGTTTTGCCAATATTGATAAACTCTCTTGCCTGCTTTAAATGCGATTCAAGATCTGATGCAATAAGCATTTTAAGCTTACCTGTGCGCGAAGCAATAAAATCTACCAACTCGGGTGTTGTAATGGCGTTTTTATCAAACTTAAAATCAACAGGCAATGATTGGGTTTCTTCATCAACATGCCCGCCGGAAGTTTTTACCACTCCAATTTTTTCAAGCGAAATTTCTTTGTACTCTGCCAAAAAATCTGAAATATATTGTTCGTATCGGTTCACGGCTAATTATAATTAAGGCTTAAAATTTATTTCTGTTTAATTCGCAAAGCTAACTTTGCAGCAGATATTAGAATGCAATATTAAATCATAATAAACGTTTCCCTGAAATGTTCTGCAATTTTTAGTGCACAATGCTTACAGAAAAAGAACGTGCTTTTTTGAAATATTGGGAGGAGAATCGCTTTAAAGAAAAATCAATCTTAAAACAATTTTTTCCGGGAATACCTATTGGTCTTGCATTGGGTGCTGCAATTTTATTAATGCTTGAATCTGGCTGGTATGTGCGTGCAGATATGGTTGCTTATTCTCAAAGCAGCCCGGTTGTAATTTTTATTGCCATTGCAGCTATTGTGGCTTTTACCGGATTTTTTTATAAACGTTTCCGATGGGAAATGAATGAACAGGCATATAAAGAACTAAAAATAAAAGAAGAAAAAAATAACGCCAATACTGATGAACCCACTACGAATAAAATATAACCTGTTAAGATTTTTTCTTATAGCGGCAGCATCAATTTTAATTTTTATTTCCTGCAAAAAACAACATGACAATGGTTGCATGCCTGCTATGCCATCAACTGAAGCGCCATCAATGGCAGCTTTTTGCACTTCAAACAATATAAATTACACCGTTGACAGCAATGGCATTTATTACCAGGTAATCAATCCGGGCTCGGGTTCAAAAGCTACAATTGATTCTACAGTAACTGTAACTTATTCCACCAGTCTTTTAAGCGGACAGGTAATTGATTCTTCGCATACTGTTACTCCTGTTACACTTCCGCTTAATCAATTTATTGAAGGATGGCAAATTGCAATTCCATACATACAGGAAGGCGGGCATTTAAGGATGGTAGTGCCTTCTGCGCTTGCCTATGGATGCACAGGAATTCAAAACCTGGTGCCGTCTAACTCTCCGTTATATTTTGATGTTGTACTGATTGACGTGTCTAATTGATGAATCCGGCTAAAAATTTAACCTTTTTTCAAGGGCTTTTTTGTCTCTGCCTATATGCTGCAAACCACTATCTTTGCCGCTCTCTAAAATTTTTCATAATATGCAACTGAAAGGTTTGGTGCGTTTTTTTGCTTTTGCCCTTATACTAATCTGCTTATACCAATTATCTTTTACATGGATTGTTCGCAGCTATGAATCTGATATGAGCGATAGAGCTGCACTCTGGGTTAAAGCAAACTATCCTTCCGCACAAACAAAATATCCTGGCAATAAAGCGCTGCAGGATGCCTATAACGATTCGCTTGAAATTTTTAAAAAGCAAAGGCTGCAACGCTTGCTTGACAGTACCAAAGATGCTAAGATTGGTCCGTTCGGCTTAACCACTTATCGCAGCGCAAAAGATAAAGAATTAAGTCTTGGTCTCGATTTGCAGGGTGGTATGAGCGTAACAATGGAAGTAGGTTTGGATGGATTAATTAAATCGCTTGCAAACTTTACAAAAGACCCTGTGTTTAATAAAGCATTGAATGCAGCGGTACAAAAAAAGGGAACAACCGGTACAGATTTAATTACGCTGTTTGTAACAGAATTTAAAAATGCAAGTGGTGGTGCAAGGTTAGCACCTTATTTTATTACACGCAGTAATGGTATAATAAAAGCGGGATCTTCTGATGATGCGGTTATCAATTATTTAAGAGACCAGGCTAATGCAGCATTTCAAAATACAGTGCGCATTTTAACTACACGTATTGACAGGTTTGGTGTTGCTTCACCGAACATAAATCCCGATCCCAAAAAAGGAATTATTAATATTGAATTAGCCGGCGTTACTGATCCTGAAAGAGTGCGCAAATATTTGCAGTCGACTGCGAATCTCCAGTTTTTTGAAGTGTACAATCTTTCTGAATTAGATAATAATATCAATGCCGCGCAAAAAGCTTTATCAGATTATTTAAAGGGAACGCCTGATACGTTATCAAAAGACACATCAGTAAAACAATCTACTGATACATCTAAAACAAATACCGCTGCTGCAACAAACCAGGTTGATACAAATGCAATTGGTAATTTCAATAATATTCAAACACCAAAAACTGCAAAAACCAATGCTAATGCAAAAACAACTACGGATTCAAATGAAATAAAGAGGAAAGAATATCCGCTTCAAAGCATTGTACAATTTATTCCGCCGCAACAAGGTCAGGATGGTAAAATGCAATACTCATCTGCATTAGGTTATGTTTCTACCAATGATACAGGAACGCTTAATTCATATCTCAATCTTGATTTTGTAAAAAATAAATTTCCGGCGAATCTCGTGTTCATGTATGGCAAGCCGGAGCAAAAAGATCTTGCCGACAAAAACATACTTGCATTATATGCAATTAAAACATTGGATAACGGGCAGGCAAAATTAGATGGTTCACATGTTAGCAGGGCAAGCCAGCAGTATGATGAAAGAGGAGCGCCTTCTATAAACATGGATATGGATGCGGAAGGCACACGCATCTGGTCAAAAATGACAGCCGACAATGTTAATAAACCAATAGCAATTGCTTTAGATAATTATGTTTACAGTGCACCTAATGTTATACATCCGATACCAAGTGGTAATTCTGAAATAACAGGAAACTTTACAGTTCAAACAGCGCAGGATCTTGCAAACATTCTTCAGTCAGGAAAGCTGCCTGCACCTGCAAGAATTGTTGCAGAAACGCAAGTTGGTCCAACGCTTGGTCAGGATGCAGTAAGAGGCGGCTCAATGTCTTTCATCATTTCGTTTATTGTGATTTTCATTTTAATGCTTATCTATTACAACACAGCGGGCTGGGTTGCGAATATTGCATTGATCTTAAACTTGCTCTTTACGATTGGTATTTTAAGTGCGCTTGGTTTTACACTAACAGCGCCGGGTATTGCGGGTTTGGTGTTAACCATTGGTATGGCGGTTGATACCAACGTAATTATTTTTGAAAGAATTAAAGAAGAACTTACAAAAGGTAAGAGTTACATACTTGCAGTGAACGATGGCTACAAACGTTCTTATGCACCGGTTATTGATGCACACGTAACAACATTTTTAACGGCAGCTATCCTGTTTATTTTTGGATTAGGACCTGTGCTTGGTTTTGCAACAACACAGATGCTCGGTATAGCACTCTCTTTGTTCTGCGGCATTCTTGTTTCAAGATTGATTACAGATTTCTATACAAACAAACAACGACACTTTGAATACTTCACAGCAATTTCCCGCAAAGTATTTAAACACGCTGCGTTTAAGTTTATTGAATATAGAAAAATTGCTTACGGTATTTCTGTGGTGGTTTTGATTTTAGGTATTGGTTCTTTTATAAATGGTTTTGATGAAGGCGTTGAATTTAAAGGCGGTCGCAGTTATACCATTTTATTCGATAAAGAATATAACACAACGGATGTTGCCAATACGTTGAAATCTGTTTTTGGCGAGTTTCCAATAATTAAAACAATCGGCTCACCAAACCAATTGGATATAACTACTGCGTACATGATCAATCAAACCGGGCAGAATGTTGATTCAACGGTAGAAAGAAAATTGTATGAAGGGTTACAAAAATATTTGCCGGCAGGAACTTCCTATCAAACATTTGATACAAAGTATAAGGTTGGTTCAGAAACGGTGCAGCCTTCTATTTCCGATGATTTGAAGCGAGGTGCAAAAACAGCAACCATCGTTTCCATTATCATTATTTGTCTTTACATATTTATTCGTTTTAGAGACTGGCGATATTCACTTGGAACAATTGTTTCTTTATTGCACGACGTTTTTGTAACGCTTGCAGTGTTTAGCTTCTTACGAAAAGTAGTTCCTTTTCCGCTGGAAATAGATCAGTATTTTATTGCGGCAGTATTAACGGTTATTGGTTTCTCAATGAACGATACTATTATTGTGTATGACCGAATTCGTGAAGATTCCAAACTAATGAAGGGCTCAACAAAAGAAGAAATTATTAATCGCGCCATCAATCAAACTTTAAGCAGAACAGTAATGACATCACTTACTGTATTTCTTACTTTGCTCATACTGTTTATTTTCGGTGGTGAGGTTACACACGGTTTTGCATTTGCAATGTTGATTGGTGTGATCACTGGTACTTACTCTTCTATTTTTGTGGCAGCGCCAATACTTGTTGATTTTGCAAGAAATAAACCTTTGGGTTCAGGAGAAGTGAAAAAGAAACCTTAGAGATAAAACACCTATTGGAAAAGCAGCTTTAAACAAGCTGCTTTTTTTTATGGTAATTTTTCTATTGAAGAAATATTATTTGCGAGATCAACATAACTAAACTTATTAATTATATCTGCGCCCTTCGTTACAAAATAAGTTGGATTTACTCTTGCCGCAGTCTTTATAACTGT
>JBEHXR010000074.1:0-12735 GCA_048498595.1 Bacteroidota bacterium | reverse complement strand
GCGGGACTTTTTTATTGCATAAACTTTGCAATCAACGAATGAAAATGATGCGTGCCCTGTTCACGCTTTACAGAATATCTTCCGTGTTTATAAAATCTTGAACGAATTCCTTTCTGCACATTTTGTACAACTTCTTCATCTTCCAGTTCAACCGTATTTAAGCCGCTGCCGGCACCTTGCTCAAATTTTGTTTCATCGCTAACATAAGTAAGAAAACGAACGCGACATTTACTTATCTCAAGCGGCTCAACAATATTTATTGATAGACCCCACGGATAAAAATTGAACATCATGTTTGGAAAAACCCAGAAATAATATGCAGCTACTTCTTTGCCGAAATCAGGCGAGGTTTGCGGCAATTCAAAACAAACATCACCTTTTTTACCAATACCGAGTTGAAGGTTACAGTATTTAAAAACTTCCGTTGTGTATTCACCAAAATCAAGCACCTGGTTTAAACCTGCGTGCACAAACGGAATATGAAACCCTTCCAAATAATTTTCGCAATACAAAGCCCAGTTTGCATCAACATAATAATCTTTTGAATGTTCTTGTTTGAATTGAAGTTTATGCGCAGGAAACCATTCCATGCGTCGCATCATATCTCCAAAAAAATCGTCAAACTTATAAGTTGGATTGAGACAGGTAAACAAAAGTTTTTGCCATGTATGCAGTTGCAGTTGATGCAGATTGTCTTCATCAGTCGGAAAATTTTCTACCTCTTTAAATTCAGGCATAGAAATAAATTTTCCATTAAGCGAAAATTGCCTGCCATGATATTTACATTTCAACTGGCTTAAATTACACGCCTGCATTACCATTAAATTTCCGCGGTGCGTGCACACGTTACTTAAACAATGAATTTTATTTTGTTTATCTTTTGTGAGCAATAAAGGTTCATTTAAATAACCTTCAAGTAACGTGAATGGATAACTATCGCCGGAATTTTTTATTAAATCAATATCACCAATAAATTGCCACAAGCTGGCGAAAATTTTTTCTCTTGATGCATCGTAAAAATTTTTCTCTGTATAAAAATCTGTATGAATTGTTTTGGCTTTTGCAATGTCTGCATCAATAAAAAAAGTAGACATAAACTGTTTTGCTAAAGATAGGCTGATTTTTTGTTCGCTTATATTTGCCGCTTTTCAATTGTAAATTTGAAATTGTAAATCGTAAATTGAACATGAGCCAGCATTTATCAGAGCAGGAAATCATCCGCAGAAATAAATTAGAAAAATTAAAAGCATTGAACATTGATGCTTACCCTGCGCCTTTGTATCCTGTCACACATTATTCAGCAGATATAAAAAATAATTTTTCAGAAGAAACAAAAGAACAGTTCAGCAATGTTTGTGTAGCGGGGCGAATAATGAGTTTGAATGATAAAGGCAAAGTTTTTTTTATAAAGATCCAGGATAGCAAAGGCATTATACAATTATATGTTCGAAAAGACGATATCTGCGAAGGCGAAGACAAAACTTTGTTTGATGAAGTGATAAAACATTTGGTTGATCTGGGCGATATTATTGGTGTAACCGGTTTTGTTTTTATTACACGCACCGGCGAAATTTCTGTGCACGCAAAAAGTTTTACGCTGCTTACAAAATCATTAAAACCTTTGCCTATTACAAAACGTGATGAAGAAGGAAATGTGTATGATGAAGTAACTGATCCGGAGTTTCGCTATCGCCAGCGTTATGCAGATCTAATTATTAATCCTACTGTGAAAGATGTTTTCATGAAGCGCACGCAAATGATAAACACGATGCGCAAATTTTTAAATGAACGCGGTGCGTTAGAAGTTGATACGCCGGTGTTGCAACCAATTCCCGGTGGCGCTGCAGCTCGCCCGTTTGTTACACATCACAATGCATTAGACATTCCATTGTATTTGCGTATTGCAAATGAATTGTATTTAAAAAGATTAATTGTGGGCGGTTTTGATTGGGTGTATGAATTCAGTCGTGATTTTAGAAATGAAGGAATGGATAGAACGCACAATCCTGAATTTACTATTCTTGAATGGTACACTGCATACAAAGATTATTTCTGGATGATGGAAACAACAGAGCAGTTGTTTGAAGAAATTGCTTTGGCTTTGCATGGAACAACAGAAGTAAAAGTTGGAGAAACGATCATCAATTTTAAAGCGCCTTTTAAACGCATTTCAATTTGTGATGCGATAAAAGAATATACAGGTTTTGATGTGAGCGAAATGAATGAAGAGCAATTATTGAACGTGTGCAAACAATTACATCTTGAAGCAGATGAAACAATGGGCAAAGGAAAATTGATCGATACGATCTTCAGTGAAAAAGCAGAAGATAATTTTATTCAGCCCACATTTATTATTGATTATCCTGTTGAGATGAGCCCGCTTACAAAAAAGCACAGAAGTAAAAAAGGTTTAGTTGAAAGATTTGAACTAATGATCAATGGAAAAGAATTAGCGAATGCATACAGCGAGTTGAATGATCCTATTGATCAGCGCGAAAGATTTGAAGAGCAATCAAGATTAATGGAACGTGGCGATGAAGAAGCGATGTATATTGACGAAGATTTTTTAAGAGCACTTGAATATGGAATGCCGCCAACAAGTGGTATTGGAATTGGCATCGACAGATTATGTATGCTAATGACAAATCAATCTTCTATACAAGATGTTTTATTATTTCCGCAAATGCGACCAGAAAGGCTTAGTGAGTAAGTGAAGGAGCATGTGTCAAAAATATTCGATTTTCTTTTTTCATTCTTTTACCGGATTTGCAATGAAGCGTTCCATAAATTTTCAGCCTTATATTTCCTGCAAAAGCAATTTGTTTATGTTTGATTTGTCTTCTTAAATCTTCATACGTTATATCAATGTGTTTTATCATCAATCAATTAATTGCTGTTGTTAAATGTTGCTTTTGTGCTTGCGCGCTTTCCCAACCGATCATTGCTGTTTTGCGAATGCTGTTCCAATGATAATTTCCAATTACGCCGCTTGATTGAATTACACGATGACACGGAATTAAAAATGCAACCGGATTATTTCCTATTGCAGTGCCAACTGCTCTTGATGCTTTAGGCAAATCAATTTGCCTTGCAATATTGCCATAAGTTGATAATCGCCCCATTGGAATTTTCAACAATGTTTCCCAAACTTTTAATTGAAATGGCGTTCCTTTTAAATGCAACTTTATTTGATGTAGTTTCTTCCAATCATGTGTAAAAACATATAACACATTTTGCTGAGTTAAATCAACCATTTGTTTGTAAGTCGCATTCGGAAACATCTTTCTTAATGCTGATAGTGCTTCTTGTTCATCATCAGCAAAAGCCATATAACAAATTCCTTTAGCCGTTGATGCCACCAAAATATTTCCAAACCAGCTTTCTGCAAAACTGTAATTGATAGAAAGATTTTCACCGCCATTTTTATATTCGCCAGGTGTCATTCCTTCAATATTTATAAAGAGATCATGCAATCTTCCTGTACCTGAAAGACCTGTTTCAAAAGCTGTATCAAAAACAGTTGCCTTATTGTCTTTCAACATTTTCTTTGCGTGCTCAACAGTAATAAATTCAAGAAATTTTTTCGGACTCACACCAGCCCATTCTGTAAACATTCTTTGAAAATGATATGGACTTAAATGCATTTGTTCTGCAATCGCTTCAAGCCGGGGTTGTTCTTTAAAATTATTTTTTATATAACTAATTGCTTCTGCAATGCGATTGAAATTGGTTTGCTGTTGTTCGTTCATATTTTAATTTGATGAACAAAATTAAAAATGATGTGATCTTTCCAAAACCCGAAACTTGCTAAGTTTAAAAAGCAAAAGCCACCCGGAATGAGTAGCTTTTCGTATGTCAAAAGAGAAAAAAAAGAAAATTGGTTTAGTAATTAGTTTTCTATGTTCAAAAATTCATTCACTGCTTTTGCGCATTCCCTGCCTTCATTAATTGCCCACACAACCAGGCTTTGCCCGCGGCGCATATCACCAGCAGCAAATATTTTTTTATGATTGGTTTGATAGTTTTTATTATCAGCCTTCACATTTTTTCTTTCATCTAAGATAATATGCATGTCGGCAAGCATACCATCTAATTGTGGGTGCACGAAACCCATAGCAAGCAAAACAAGTTCGCATGGTAACTCTCTTTCCGTTCCTTCAACTTCTGTGAAGCCAGTTGTTTTTCCATCATTAGAAAATTGCCATTCAAGATTTACAACTTTTAATGCACGCAAATTTCCATGTTCATCATGCAAAAATTCTTTCGTGGCAATTGCCCATTCACGGTTTGCACCTTCTTCATGCGATGATGTTGTTTTCAATAACATGGGGTAAGTTGGCCAAGGCATGTGATGTGTTCTTGACTTTGGCGGTTGCGGTAGTAATTCAAGTTGTAAAATTGATTTAGCTCCTTGTCTTCTTGCAGTGCCGATGCAATCGCTGCCGGTATCTCCGCCGCCAATTACAACTACATTTTTACCTGTCGCAAGAATGTCTTCATAAAACATATTTGATTCAATGTTCTCTCCTAAATTTTTTGTTGCTGTAAGATTTGCATTGCGTTTATTCTGCTGCTTTAAAAATTTCATTGCTGAATAAACACCTTTTACATTTCTGCCGGCAACAGGTAAATCTCTTGGCACCGTTGAGCCGCCAGCCAGCACAACAGCATCAAAGTTTTTAAGAATTTCATCAACAGAAATATTTACGCCAACATTTGCATTGCATTCAAATGTGATGCCTTCTTCTTCCAATATTTCAAGCCTTCTTTCAACAACCCATTTCTCTAATTTAAAATCCGGAATGCCATAACGCAATAAGCCACCCGGCGCATCATCTCTTTCAAACACAGTTACAAGATGTCCTTCATAATTTAATTGCGCAGCAGCAGCAAGACCTGCAGGACCTGAGCCAATCACCGCAACTTTTTTTCCGCTGCGCATATTTATTTTTTTGGGCTGAACAAAACCTTTGTCAAAAGCAATTTCGATAATATGCTTTTCAATTTCTTCAATTGTAACCGGTGGTTGGTTGATTCCGAGTACACAAGCACTTTCGCATGGTGCAGGGCAAATGCGACCGGTGAATTCAGGAAAATTATTTGTTGCGCTTAAAATTTCATACGCTTCTTTCCAATTCTCCCGATACACTGCGTCATTAAATTCAGGAATGATGTTTCCCAGCGGACAACCCTGGTGGCAAAACGGAACACCGCAATCCATGCAACGCGCCGATTGATGATTCAATTCAATGTTGCTGTATCTTCCAACAAACTCATGAAAAGTTTTTATTCTTTCCTGCACCGGAATTTTTATTGGTGCTTCTCTTTCAAATTCTAAAAATCCTGTTGGCTTGCCCATTTACGTTATACGTTTTTCGTTATAAGTTTTAAGTTATTACTGAATATTTATTCAGCTATGCGTTTTCATGCTGTTTAACTGATGCATGTTGCTTAAGTGCCTTCTTATAATCTTTCGGAAATACTTTTATAAAATTCTTCAACTGGTTATCAAAATCCTCCAGCATAAATTTTGCAACACTGCTTCCTGTGTTTAAATAGTGTTTATGGATGAGTTCTTTCAAAACATTTTCATCTTCTTCAGCTATCGGATCTAAGTCAACCATTTCTTTATTGCAGTTTTCGGAAAATTTTCCATGCACATCATATACATAAGCAATACCACCACTCATGCCTGCTGCAAAATTTCTTCCTGTACTTCCAAGAATAACAGCAACACCACCGGTCATGTATTCACAACCATGGTCGCCAACGCCTTCAACAACAACTGTTGCACCTGAGTTGCGTACGCAAAAACGTTCACCTGCTTTTCCGCGAATAAATACTTCACCTGATGTTGCGCCATACAACGCTACGTTTCCAATTATAATATTTTCTTCAGGCACATACGACGCATTTTGTGAAGGATAGATAATCAATCGTGCGCCGCTTAATCCCTTTCCAAAATAATCGTTCGCATCTCCTTCCAGTTCGAGCGTTACGCCTTTTGTATTAAAAGCACCAAAGCTTTGTCCAGCGGTTCCTTTAAATTTAAAATGAATAGAATCATCCGCTAAACCTGCTGCTTTATGCACTTTAGTAATTTCGTTTGATAAAATCGTTCCCGTTGTGCGGTCTGTATTTTTTATATCAAACTCTGCATAAACTTTTTGCTGATGATGAATTGCAGGCTGCGCTTTTTCCAGCAACTTCCAGTCGAGCGCATCACTTAAAATATCATCTTGTTGTTCGCTGCAATAAACAGATGTGTTTAATGAAGCTGGTTCTTTATACAGCACATCAGAAGCATCAACATGTTTAAATTTCCAGTGAGAAATATTATCACGCATCTGCAAACAATCTGCTTGTCCAACCATTTCATTCACTGTTCTAAAACCAAGTTCAGCCATTATTTCACGCAATTCCTGTGTAATAAATTTGAAGAAATTAATCACGTGTTCAGGATCGCCTGTGAATCTTTTTCTCAATGTTTCATCTTGCGTTGCCACGCCAACAGGGCAAGTATTTAAATGACATTTGCGCATCATAATACAACCTTCCACAATCAATGCTGCAGTTGCAATGCCCCATTCTTCAGCGCCTAATAAAGTTGCAATCGCAATGTCTCTAGCTGTTTTCATCTGACCATCAGCCTGCACAACAACTCTGTCGCGCAATTTATTTTTTACGAGTGTTTGATGTGTTTCAGCCAAACCTAATTCCCACGGCAAACCTGCATGACGAATAGAACTCACAGGTGATGCGCCTGTTCCTCCATCATGCCCTGAAATCAACACCACATCTGCTTTTGCTTTTGTAACACCGGCAGCAATTGTTCCAACACCAGCTTTGCTTACCAACTTTACACTTACACGTGCTTTGCGGTTTGCATTTTTTAAATCGAATATTAATTGTGCTAAATCTTCTATCGAATAAATATCATGATGCGGCGGCGGAGAAATTAAACCAACACCGGGCGTTGCATGACGAATTCTTCCTATCCAGCTATCCACTTTATGACCGGGCAATTGTCCGCCTTCACCAGGCTTTGCACCCTGTGCCATTTTAATCTGCAATTCATCAGCTTCGGTTAGATAATAACTTGTAACGCCAAAACGTGCTGATGCAATTTGTTTGATAGCGCTGCGCATGGAGTCACCATTTGGTAAACGATGATAACGAACATCATCTTCGCCGCCTTCACCTGTATTGCTTTTGCCGCCGAGGCGATTCATTGCAATGGCTAATGTTGTATGCGCTTCCCACGAAATGGAACCAAAGCTCATAGCGCCTGTTGCAAAGCGCTTGTAAATATTTTCTGCAGGCTCTACTTCATCAATCGAAATAGATGGACGATTTTTTTTGAACTGAAATAAACTGCGCAATGTGCAGGCTTTTTCACTTTGATTATTTACAGCTTCAGAATATTTCTTGAAAATTTTGTAATCATTCATGCGCGTTGAATACTGCAGCAAATGAATGGTTGTTGGATTGAACAAATGAAACTCACCTTTCGCTCTCCATTTATAAACACCGCCAATAGGCAAGCGCTCACTTAAATTTTCTTTTTTGCTGAATGCATAAAAATGCCGCGCCAAAACTTCTCTCGCAATCTCATCCAAACCCATTCCTTCAATACGGGAAATAGCGCCGGTAAAATATTGATCAACCACCTCTTTATTCAAACCAAGTATTTCAAAAATTTGCGCGCCCTGGTAAGATTGCAAAGTTGAAATACCCATTTTTGAAAACACTTTCAGCAAGCCATCGTTCACCGCTTTGATATAATTTTTCTTCAACTCATCATCACTTAATTCCTGCGGCAACTTGCCGTTTTCTTTCATGTCTTTTATTGAAGAAAGCGCGAGATATGGATTGATGGCAGTTGCACCAAAACCAATCAAACATGCGAAGTGATGCACTTCCCAAATATCACCAGCTTCAACGATGATACCCACTTGACCACGTAAACCTTTGCGAATTAGATGATGATGCACCGCAGCAGTTGCAAGCAATGAAGGAATCGGCGCATGTTCTGAATCTATTGCACGGTCTTGCAGAATCAATACTTTGAAATCTTCATTCACTGCATCTTCGGCGTAGCGACAAAGCCGGTCCAAACCTTTTTGCAGCGAACCTTCTTTTCCATCCGCCCTAAAATAACATTGCAATGTTTTTGCCTGGAACATGCCGGTATCAATGCTGCGGATTGTTTCCAGTTCAACATTTGTGAGAACAGGTTGTTGTAATGAAACACTGTGACAAGCCATTGGATTTTCAATCAAAATGTTTCCAATGTTTCCAACAAATGTGCGCAAACTCATTACGAGTCTTTCACGAATCGGGTCAATCGGCGGATTGGTTACCTGCGCAAATAATTGCTTGAAGTAAGAGCTTAAATGTTGCGGTTCATCACTCAAAATAGCCAACGGAATATCAGAGCCCATCGAGCCAATAGGTTCTTTGCCCATTGTCGCCATCGGCGCAATAATATTATCCAGCTCTTCTGAAGTATAACCAAATGCTTTTTGATATTTAAAAACCTGCTCGTGTTTTAATTGAGAAAACGTAACACGCGGTTCGGGCAATTCTTCCAAACGAATTTTGTATTTGTTCAGCCAATCGCCATAAGGTTGTTGCGAACAAATTTTATTTTTCAATTCATCATCACTAATAATTCTGCCTTCTTTTAAATTAACGATAAACATTTTGCCTGGCTGCAATCTTCCTTTCTCAATTATTAATGAAGGATCAACAGGCAATACGCCGGTTTCAGAAGCCATGATAACACGACCATCTGAAGTAACGCAATAACGCGAAGGACGAAGTCCGTTCCTGTCTAACGTTGCGCCGATAATATCGCCATCGGTAAATGTGATAGAAGCAGGTCCATCCCATGGCTCCATGAATGCAGAATGAAATTCGTAGAAGGCACGTTTTTGCGCATCCATTTTTTCATCCTGATCCCACGCTTCAGGTATCAACATCATCATTACATGCGGCAAAGAGCGACCACAAAGCGTAAGCAATTCAATCATGTTATCAATGCATGCAGAATCGCTTTGACCTTCTGTAACAATCGGCAACAACAAGTTCATTTCTTCTTCAGAAAAATAAGGAGAAGTAAAATTTTTGCCGCTGGAACGAAGCCAGTTTAAATTTCCCTGCAGCGTATTTATTTCGCCGTTGTGTGCAATAAAACGAAATGGCTGCGCCAGTTTCCATGAAGGAAAAGTGTTGGTTGCAAAACGTGAATGCACCAAGCCAAATGCGCTGACTAGCTTTTCATTTTTTAAATCAGGAAAATAGTTGCGTACCTGACCACTCGTAAGCTGACCTTTATAAATAATGGTTTTATATGAAAGCGAAGCGATATAAAAATCAACAGGCTGTTTGCCAATTTCTTTGTTTATATAATGCGTTGCATAATTACGCAGCACAAACAATTTTCTTTCAAACGCATCTCTGTCCTGGATATGAGTAGGGCATTTAATAAAAACGTGTTCCATTTTTGGCTCAACACTCAATGCAGTAAAACCAACTTCAGCATCATGCACAGGAACTTTTCTAAACCCAAGTATTTTCAGGTTTAATTCATCAGCACATTTATTAAATAAACGTTTTGATTCTTCGTAAGCTTTTTCTTCTTTGGGGAAAAAAACTACACCAACACCGTACCTTCCAAACTCAGGTAATGCAATTCCAAGCTTCGCAGTTTCTTCAACAAAAAAATCGTGCGGTATTTGAATCATAATGCCGGCACCATCACCGGTATTATTTTCACAACCACAAGCGCCGCGATGCTCCATATTTTCGAGCACTGTCAATGCATCAGAAATTGTTTGAAAAGATTTATTGCCATTAATGTTTGCAACAAAACCAATTCCGCAGGCATCATGTTCATAAGATGAATGGTATAAACCATTATTACTTGCCATAGGCATGTACTTTTTTCAAAAATTAATAAATAAAAATTGTTTCAAATGGCAGGCGAGGCTTACAAGATAGCAAAATGACAAATAACAGGTGTTAGTTTCGAACACAAGTTTTTCACAAATGATGTTGAAATGACAATTCAGACTTCAAGATGGTTGTTCGATTCTTGAGTGAAGAAAAGATGAGTATTATCTCACATATAAACGGACGTTAAAATTTAAAATTACCTGCAAGCGAAATATTGCAACGGAATGCCTAACACCGTTCATTATTTTATTTTTGTTTGATGAACCGCATTGATCGTTTGTCGGCAATTCTTATACAGCTTCAATCAAGAAGATTGGTGAAGGCGCAACAGATCGCTGATAAATTTTCAATCAGTTTACGAACGGTTTACAGAGATGTGCACGCATTGCAGGAATCAGGCGTTCCGATCATCGGCGAAGCAGGAACCGGTTACAGTTTAATGGAAGGTTACAAACTTCCGCCGGTAATGTTTAATACTGATGAAGCCACTGCGCTATTAACAGCAGCGAAATTGATGCAATCAAAAACAGACGTTACCTCATCAAAATATTATAATGCTGCACTAGATAAAATAAAAGCTGTTTTAAGATTATCAGAAAAAGATCACGTAGAAGAAATCGATGAACATATTGCGGTTGTAAAACATCCGGCAGTAAAATTTGAAACGCCGCACGATCTGCATCTTCAAACCATATTAAAAGCCATCGCGCAAAATATTGTTGTTGAAATAAAATATGCTTCACTTGAAAAAAGCGAAATCACGCAACGCAAAATTGAACCGGTTGGCATTTATAATTTGGGCAATTATTGGTATTTGATCGCTTTTTGCAGAATGCGTAACGACTATAGAAATTTTCGTACAGACAGAATTGAAAAATTGATTTGCACCGATGAAAAAATTTCTAAAACGCATCCGCCGTTGCAGGAATTTTTAAACAAAACAGAAAAGGAACGTGAAGTAAAAAAAGTGGTGATCGAAGTAAAGCGTGACATCGTTAAATATCTTGGCGAACAAAAATACTGGCAGGGATTTATTAAAGAAGAAGATGCAGGCGATGATGTGCGCTTAACTTTTTTAAGCGGCTTCTTAGAAGGTTTTGCACGTTGGTTTATGATGTTTGGCGATCATGCAAAAATTATAGAACCGGTTGAACTGAATGATCTCGTTATTTCCATTGCAGAAAATATTTTGAAAAAAGTTGAAGAAACACAAATGCTGCTGACATAGGGTTGACACAAGTGGGTTGTTGCTTTGCAGTATTAAAACAATCCATTATGACATTCATTGAATTTTTCAAACAACAATTTATTGAAGAAGGCGCTACAACACGTAACATGTTATCAAGAATTCCTGATGATAAATTTGATTATGCGCCGCATCCAAAAAGCATGAACATTAAAAGGCTTGCAACGCATATTGCAGATCTGCCCGGCTGGCTTCATTTTACTTTAACAACTAATGAACTCGATTTTCAAAACCCCTATCATGTTCCTGATATCAATAACACAAAAGATCTTGTTGCTTTTTTTGAAAAAAGATATAGCGACGGTCTTTCTGTTTTGATTCCTGAAAATGAAAAATTGTTAAGTAAAGCATGGACGTTAAGAAATGGAGAAAAAATTTTAAGCACCTCGCCAAAAATTGATGTTATAAGAATGGCGTTAAGTCAACAAATACATCATCGTGCACAGTTGGGTGTTTTCTTAAGATTATTGGATGTTCCAATTCCCGGGAGTTACGGACCAAGCGCAGATGAAAACAATTTCGGATAAAAAATAAAAAGAATCATCGCAACAGGATGATTCTTTTTTAGCTTATTTGCCTTCTTCTTTTTCTTCCGAATCTTTTTCGTCGTTTTCTTCTGCTTTGTCTGCAATGCCCTGCATTAAAGAAGAAATGGGACCTTCCATATGTTCCTGCGGATCGGTTGTGTGTTCCGTTCCGGGATCATTTTTTAAAACTGAATCGTCGTCGTCTTTTTTATCGGTTTGCATAAAAATAGTTTGATAATTTATTACAATAATCAAACCAGCGCTTCATACAAAATTTCAATAGGATGCTTAGCGATCTTTTTTGTTCCATCTTTTATTTGATGACGGCAGCTTGTGCCCGGCGCTGCAATAATTGTTTCGGGAGATGTGTTGCGCACTGCCGGAAATAAAACCAGCTCACCAATCTTCATAGAAATATCGTAGTGTTCTTTTTCATAACCAAAAGAACCCGCCATACCGCAACAACCTGATGAAATTGTTTGAACAGAATAATTTTCTGGCAATGATAAAATTTTTACTGTCGGCGCAACAGATGATAACGCTTTTTGCTGGCAATGCCCATGCAGCTTTATTTCTCTTTTTTCTTTCGTGAAAGCAGATGATTTGATGTTGCCTTTATCGATTTCGATTGCTAAAAATTCATCAATAGTGAAAACATTTTTTGAAAGTTGTTTTGCAGCTTCGAACAGATCATCGTCTGCAAGATCAATATACTCATCACGAAAAGTAAGAATGGCGGAAGGTTCAATTCCGATCAAAGGTTTGTCTGCAGTTACAATATCTTTTAAAGCAGCAATATTTTTATTGATGATCTTTTTTGCATCGCGGATCAATCCTTTTGAAAGCCATGTTCTGCTGCTTTCTTCATGTTCCGGAATGATTACTTCATAACCTAATTTCTCTAATAATAAAATGGCTTTTATACCAATTTCAGTATCGTTATAGTTCGTGAATTCATCGCAGAATAAATAAACGCCCCCAACCCTAAAAGGGGAGTTTTGG
>JBEHXR010000073.1:0-12804 GCA_048498595.1 Bacteroidota bacterium | reverse complement strand
CAGTCTTATTTATGTGTTGGATTGGATACCGATGTTAAAAAAATTCCAGCGCATCTTCAATCAAATACAAATGCTGTTTTTCTTTTCAACAAAGCAATTATTGATGCAACAAAAGATTTTTGTATCGGCTACAAAATAAACACCGCTTTTTATGAGGCGCTTGGTATAAAGGGATGGCAGGCTTTGCAGGAAACAGTGGAGTACATTCCTTCAACGCATTTTAAAATTGCAGATGCCAAGCGCGGCGATATTGGAAATACATCTGCACAATACGCAAAAACATTTTTTGAAACTTTTTCTTTTGATGCCGTTACTGTTGCGCCGTATATGGGTGAAGACAGTGTTCGTCCTTTTCTTGAATATGAAAATAAGTTTACGATCGTTTTAGGTTTAACATCAAACAAAGGCGCAAAAGATTTTGAATTATTGAAAACATCGGATAATAAATTTTTCTACGAAAAAATAATCAGCACTATTTCAACCTGGGGCACACCAGAGAATTTAATGTTTGTTGTGGGTGCAACACAGGCGAGTGAACTAAAAAATATCCGCGCAATAATTCCTGACAATTTTCTTTTAATTCCCGGTGTTGGTGAGCAAGGCGGCAGTTTAAAAGAAGTAAGTGAATACGGAATGAATACAGATTGCGGGTTAATTGTAAATGCAAGCCGCGCTATTATTTATAAATCGTCGCAGGAAAATTTTGCAGAAGAAGCGGCGAAAACCGCAAAGCAATATGCTGATGAGATGAAACACTATATAAACGCGCTTAAGTAAAAGGTTTCATTAGCACCTACATCATTCACTAATTATCTAAAATTTCTTTTACAAGCGCTTCCGGCGTTTGAGATGGTTTTACCGTTTTTACCAGTTGCATTTCTTTATTGAAAATATAAATTGAAGGGAAAAGTCCAACATCATAATATTTACGAACGATAAAAGAATAACCTTCTGTGCCCATAATAAAATTAGGCATTGATGTTATGTGATAAGTTGAATCAAATGGTTTCATTTCAGTAACGGGCAAATACGTAACCATTACGATCTGCCGGTTTTTTAATTCGTCTTTATGTTTTAAAAGTTCCGCAGTAAAATTTTTGCAATGGTCGCAATCAGGCGAAAAATAAATAAGCACTGTTGGTGTATTTTTTTTAAGCTGCTGATAAGTATACGTTTTCCCGTTTAGCAAAGTAATCTTAAACGGCGCCATTCCTTTTTTGCCGGATTGAGAAAATGCAGAAACACAAACACCAAATGCAAGCAAGACAATTATTATTTTTTTATTCATGCTGAATTTAATTATTACGATAACGAAATTATACTATTTAAAAAATGAGGCAGATCATTTGCATTTATAATTGCATTGGGTTCTAATTGTTCAATTGCCTGTTTCGGCATATAATCTACTTCTGCAGATTCAGGATTTTGCACAATTGTAAACCCGCCCGCCTCCTGTATTCTTTTTAATCCCAGCGCTCCATCTGCATTTGCGCCAGATAATAAAATGCCAATTGCAGCATTTCCAAAAACTTCAGCCACACTTTCAAAAGTTACATCAATACTTGGGCGACTGAAATAAATTTTTTCTGAAGCATCTAACGAAAATGTTTTTTCATCTTCTAAAAGCAAATGATAATCTGCCGGTGCAACATACATATAACCGGGTAAAATATTGTCTTTATCTTCTACTTCTTTTACCTTAAATCTTGTACGGGAAGAAAACAGGTTTGTAAGAACAGAGTCATTATCGTTTCTGCGATGAATGATAATTATATAAATAATGTTACTGAGCGGCGCTTCTGCAATAATTTTTAAAATAATATCAAGACTGCCTGCAGATCCGCCAATAACAACCACTCTATATTTTACTGCATCTTGCGCCATATTTTTTCTTTGCCTAACTGCATAAATTTACCGGCTACAACAGAAAACCGTAAATTTTCTTTTGTGCCTAATACGAGAAAACCTAATTTCTCAAGACTGTCATCAAAAAGTTTAAGCACTCTATCCTGCAAAACTTTATTAAAATAAATAAGTACGTTACGACAAAAGATCAATTGAAATTCGTTAAACGATCTGTCTGAAACAAGATTGTGTGTAGATGTAACCACTTTTTGTTTGAGACGCGGATCAAATTTTGCAAAATCATATTTGGCAGTGTAATACGCCGAGAAATCTTTTTTACCTCCGGATGCAATGTAATTTTCTGAGTACTGCTTTAATTGTCCGAGCGGAAAAATTCCGCGTTGAATATTTTCAATCACCGATGGATTTATATCAGTTGCATAGATCAAAGATTTGTGCAGCAGCTTCGCTTCGTCAAGCATGATGGCGGTTGAATAAACTTCTTCGCCTGTTGCGCAGCCTGCATGCCATATTCTTATAAAAGGATGCGTTGCAAGAACAGGCAAAATATTTTCCCTGATAAATTTAAAAACAGAAGGATCGCGAAACATTTCTGTTACGTTAACCGTGAGCTCTTCAATTACGTGCGTTAAATAATTTTCATCATTTTTCACACGATAAAATAATTCTGCAAAGCTTGGCAGCCGATCAACAGTTAATAAACGGTTTATTCTTCTTTTGAGCGAGGCACGCGCATAATTTGTAAAATCGTACCCGTAATTTTCGGCCAATACGTTTATCAATAAATCAATCTCATCATCTTTTATAACATTAAAATCCACGAATGTGCATGCTTTAGTTTATTACTAATAAATAATAATGCCAACATATCTTAAGATTCATACAACCAAACCCTAAGTAAAGATGTAAGCTGATCTATATCTACCGGTTTTGTAATATAGTCTGATGCGCCTGCGCTTATACATTTTTCCCTGTCGCCGGTCATCGCTTTGGCAGTTACTGCTATCACCGGAAGGTTTTTATATTTTTTGTTTTTGCGAATATGTTTGATGGATTCATATCCATCCATTTCAGGCATCATCATATCCATTAAAATTATATCCACTTTATTATCATCTAACTGCTTTAATGCATCTTTTCCATCAATAGCAGAAACTATATGCATGCCATAATGCTCAAGTGATCTTGTAAGTGAATAAATGTTACGCACATCATCATCCGCTATTAAAACAGTTTTATTTTTCAGCACTTCATTCAACTCTCCCATTTTTTTATAACGCGGAATCTTACTTTGATTTTTCCCTTCTTCTACCAGGTGCAGAAACAAAGAAACTTCATCCAGTATGCGTTGATAAGAATGCGCTGTTTTTATAACGATAGAATCTGCGTGTTGCTTCATGCGCATTTCTTCTGCATGCGATAAACTCTTACCTGTAAAAATTATAACAGGAATATTTTCAAATTCGGGTTTTTGTTTTATCTGTTCAAGGGTTTCATTCAATTGCTGCATTTGAGAACCTGTATTTAAAATAACACAGTCAATATCTTTATTATTTAATGCATCCAGACTTTCTTCAACAGAATTTTTTATTTCTGAAACAATGCTGTTTGTTTCAAGAAAGAAGGCAAGCGCCTGTGCATGTTTTAAGTTTTCTTCTACAATAAAAACTTTTTGCGGATGGCGGCTTAATGCATCTTCAATTCTTTTAAAAACCTCGCTCATTTTATCAAAGGCAACCGGCTTATTAATAAAATCAATTGCACCATTTTCCAGGCTTTTATTTTTTACTTCGAAAGAAGACATGATATGTACAGGAATGTGGCGCGTTGCATTGTTTGCTTTTAGTTCACTCATTACTTCCCAACCACTTTTAACCGGCAACTGAATGTCTAACAAAATACCAGACGGGCGATATTTTTCAGCGAGCTCTAAACCCTCATCGCCTCTTACTGCAGCGATGGCTTTGTAATTATTTTTTCTTGTGAAATCAATTAAAGATTTAGCAAACGCAGTATCATCTTCAACAATTAAAATCACTTTATCGCCTTCGTTAATATTATCCCTGTCATCGGGTATGGATGCGGGTATTACATCGGCAATAAATTCTTTACTTTTTTTATTGATGATAATTTCAGGCTGCGCTGCAACTTCTTCTTTTTTTGGTTGTGGCTGATACGTTATGTTTTTATTTAAAGGAAGAACAAGTGTGAACTCGCTGCCCTTTCCTTCTTCGCTTTGTAATAATATTTCTCCACCTAAATATTTTGCAAGCTGGCTGCTGATGGATAAGCCAAGCCCGGTGCCGCCATACTCTCTTCTTGTTGAGCCATCTGCCTGCTGAAACGCTTCGAAAATTGTTTGTTGTTTTTCTTTTGCAATTCCAATACCTGTGTCGGTAACCGTAAACGCAATCGTTTTATCGTTACTCTTTACATCAAGCTTAACCGAACCATGCTTTGTAAATTTTAATGCATTAGAAACCAGGTTGCGCAGAATTTGTTCAAGACGCAAACGATCTGTTTCTATGCGCTGTGCCGTATTATTTTCTATGTGTATTTCAAATGAAAGATTTTTATCTCTCGCCATGGGTGCAAACAAAGATTGCACTTCATTTAATAACCCGTCAATACTAAATTCAGTTAACTCAAACTGCATTTTGCCTGCTTCAATCTTTGAAAGATCAAGTATCTCGTTAATTAATGTAAGCAAGCCATTGCCTGACTTTTGAATTACGTTAGCATATTCTACCTGGTCGCTTGTTAAATTTTGCGCGTTGTTTTCTGCAAGCAATCTTGATAACAACAAAATTGAATTAAGCGGTGTTCTTAATTCGTGCGACATGTTTGCAAGAAATTCAGATTTATATCTTGTACTTATTTCAAGCTCTTTTGCTTTTTGCTGTACCTGCAGGTTACGTTCCATTATCAATTCATTTTTTTCTTCCAGCAACCTGCTTCGTTCTTCTAATTCCTGGTTTGCCTGCTGCAATTCTTCCTGCTGCACTCTTAACTCTTCTTCTGATGCCTGGAGTTTTTCTGTTTGCGTTTCAAGTTCTGTATTTATATTTTCCAATTCGGAATGCTGTGCCTGCAACTCTTCTGATTGTGATTGTGTTTCTTCCAGTAATTCCTGCAAGCGCTGATGATCCTGTGCGCTTTTAATTGCCATACCAATATTGTGCGAAGCGGCTTTTAAAAAGTTTTCCGCAGCAATATCCAATTCATTTAAAATACCGACTTCAACAACACCTTTTAATTTTCTTTCAAATACAACGGGTACTGCCAAAATGGTTTTTGGTTTTATACTGCCTGCAGAGAAATTAATAAGTAAATCCGTTTCAGCAATGTTACCAATTACAATTTCTTTTTGTGAAGCTGCACACTGACCGGCAACGTTTTCTCCAAAGCTTATTTCTTTTTTTACAGTTGCATTGTTTAATGCAACGCCTGCAGAAAGCACCAATACATCATCTTTATGCACAAGATAAAAAGCACCAATTGGCGCGTTAATATAACCGGTAATAAACCGGATAATATTTTGTGTTAATACATCGATGTTTTTTTCACCGATCATCTTTTCATTTAAACCGGCAACGCCTTTTTGCAGCCATTCATTGTTTGATAAATTCTCAAATGATTCATCAAGCGAAGAAGCCATTTTATTAAGCGAAACAGATAAACTGCCTAATGCATCTTTACCTTCTTCATTTACTTTTGTTTTATAATCACCGGCAGAAATTTTTTCTGCAATTTCTTTTATAATATTTATGCGATTTGATATATCCGCATCTTTATCTTCTAACTCTTTTTGCAGCAGCATACGTTTTTCAAAATCGTTATTCACTTTAATAAATGAAAACAGCGTAACAAGCACTGCAAGCAGCGAGGCAACAATAATTAAAACAGGAACTGAATTGGTATATTTATTTAGCTGGTTCGTTCGCTGCGTTAAAAGCATTTGTTCTCTTGTCTCCATTGTGTTTATTAACTGCCGCGCTTCATCCATAGAAGCTTTGCCCGACATTAATTGATCGTACGTTGGCGACACACCCCGCTTTTTATTATCAATCAATATTTGAAGCGCTGCCAAACGCCTTCTTACAACCGTGCGCAATTGTTCTATTGTTTGTTGCTGATTGCTGTTATCAGATGTTAGCGTTTTTACTTCATCAATCAGGCGATCGGCTTTATCTATTGCGCCATTGTACGGCTCTAAAAACTGTTCATCATTAGAAAGTAAAAATCCACGCTCTCCTGTTTCTGCATCCTTCAAAACAGAAATAATATTTTCAAGTCCGTTAATTACAGTATGCGTATGGTTAACCAAACTTTGTGTTGATAATAAGTTCTGAATACTTGTATAAGAAACAATAGAACTTACAATTAATAGCAGCAACGAAATGCTATAACCAACAATAAGTGTTCTTTTTATTGAAGCATTCATTTGAACATTTATATTTTTAGTTGAACGAAGTTTTTGCTATTGCCGCAGGCTGTTTAATTGGTAAAATAATTATAAAGGCGCTGCCTTTATCTTCTTTACTTTTTGCCGTAATTAAGCCGTTATGATTTTCAATAATTTTTTTTGTGATGCTTAAGCCTATACCTGTTCCTTTATACTCAGATTTTCCATGAAGCCTTTGAAACATACCGAATATTTTATCAAGATAAACTTCATCGAACCCAATACCATTATCTTCTATTATGATGCGGCAAAAATCTCCGTTCGCGGCAACTTTGCTGTTGGCTGATTTCTTCTGAACAAACTCGCACGAAATTTCTATAACAGGCGCAACATCTTTCTTGGAAAATTTTAATGCATTGCTTATTATATTTTGAAATACCTGGGCGATTTGCTCGGGCACAACTTCCAGCGCAGGCAATTTGCCAATTTTAAACTGTGCTTTTCTTTCAAGAATTGAAACTTCAAGATCGGTTAGCGCCTGGTTGAGTATTTGTGTAAGATCACTAAAAACAAATTGCGGGTTAACTGAAATCCTGGAATAATTTAATAAGTCGTTTATTAATGTTCGCATTCTTTCTGATGAAGAAATTATTTTGTTCATGTATTCAACCGCCTCGGGCGTTTTATTTAAAAAACGCTCTCCTACAATACGTGTAAAAGTTATTATTTTTCTTAATGGTTCCTGAAGATCGTGTGAAGCAAGAAAAGCATATTGCTGCAATTCTGCATTACTCGCTTCAAGTTCTTTATTCGTTTGTTTTAATTCGGTTGTGCGTTCTTCAACTTTTTGTTCAAGATTGTTTTTTATGTCGTTAAGCTCTTTTGTTTGCCTGTATAATCTTGAAAAGGTTTTTATTTTTAGTAACAGCAAATCTGCATCAAAAGGTTTGGTTACATAATCAACACCACCGGAAGTATAGCCTTTCGTAATAAAGCGTTTATCTACGTTTACGGCAGAAAGAAAAATTATAGGAATGTCTTTTGATTTGCTGTAGCCTGTAATAATTTCTGCAACTTCATATCCATCCATGCCCGGCATTTGCACATCCAAAATAATCAATTCATACTCGTTCCTTAAAATTTTCTTTAATGCATCTTCGCCCGAAGATGCTGTATCAACATCATACAGATTTAGTTGAAGCAACGTTTTTAAAGAGAACAAGTTTTCCTGCTTATCGTCCACAATAAGAATCATAAATAAGCTGTAAAAATGTATTAGAGGATAGGTTATCTAACAAACCATAAATGTATTTATATTATTACTTAACACCCTTAAGGTTTTTTCAAGGTTATTGTGCACACTTCCTGCAACAGATGCAAGAATATTTTTCAATTCTTTTATATTGGTGGGTTTTGTAATGAAGCAGATTGCACCTTTTTGCATGGTTTCTTCAATATCTTTCGACTGCGAAGAAGTGGTGTACATAATAACAGGAATTTTGTGCAGCTTTTCATCGTTCTTAATTTCTGTTAAACATTCTTTGCCACTCATGCGCGGCATGTTAAGATCTAAAAAAATCACATCGGGCAATTTCTCATGACCGCTCTTTAAAAACTGGAGTGCCTGCTGACCGTCTTCTGCTGAATTAAAAATAATGGACGGGTTAACTTCCTGTAATACTTCTTTAAATAAGGATGTATCGTCCGTATCATCATCTACAAGAAAAAAACTAAGTGTTTTTGCCATTCGGTTTAATTAAAATTTTTCAGCGGGGATGATTCAATATTTTTTTTCAAAAAAATCAAAAATACTAATCAAACTTTATAGTTATAAATTTTACCAATTGTTGAAAAAAGTTTACAAAAATTTTCGATTCCTCACAAAAAATATTGAATTAGAATTAAAATCAAAAGCAATTATTAGATTGCCGCTAAAATTTATAGTTTGAATATTAACGGTTATATAGATCATACAAATTTAAAACCAAATGTTTTGGTTGCGGATATTGAAAAACTCTGCAAAGAAGCAATACAATATAATTTTATTGCTGTGTGTGTACCACCGCCCATGATCCGCATTGCAAAAAATTTTTTAAAAGAGCGCAATGTAAAAACTGCAACAGTAATTGGATTTCCATTTGGCTATTCTGCCATTGAAGCAAAGATTGCAGAAATTGCTTTGGCGATTGTTGACGGTGCTGATGAGCTTGATATGGTAATAAATCTTATTGCACTTAAAAATAACGACTGGCAATATCTCGCCAATGAGATCAATCACGTAATGCCATTGATAAAGCAAAACAATAAGATCATAAAAATTATTATTGAATCAGGCATTTTAACCGATGAAGAAATTATTCGTTGCTGTGAATTGTATGGCGCAGCAGGAATTGATTTTTTGAAAACTTCAACCGGCTATGCAGAAAAAGGAGCAACGCCTGAAGCAGTTGCTTTAATGCGAAAACACTTACCTGCAGCCGTGCAGATAAAAGCATCAGGCGGAATTCGCACTTATGCATTCGCGCAACAATTAATTGAAGCCGGGGCGACAAGATTGGGTTGCAGTAACAGCGTGAACATTGTAAAAGAGTTGTCTTAAAATAAATCATCATTCACCAGACTTTTCAATAACAAAACAAAATTCTTTTCCACATTAACGACTTATAATTATTGGCGTGCTTTTTTAGTTTAGGTAATTAACTAACTTGCCACCATGTTACTCCGTGCTACAGCCATTGCAATATTGTTCTTTTCTGTTTTACGAACGAATGCTGCAGATACTATTATTGTACATAAAGACCCGCGGCTTGAAACATTAACGGCAAAACAAATTGCCATTAATAAAGTAACAATTAACATGACAAGCAACGGGCTCTTTCACGGGTACAGGCTGCAGGTGTTAAGCACGCGCAGCAGAGAAGAGGCGTTTAAAACCAAAGCTACCTTGCTGAAAAATTTTCCTGATCAAAAGGTATATATTCTATATCAATCACCGTATTTTAAGATACGTGTTGGGAATTTTATAAACCGAAACGATGCAGAGAGCTTTAGCAAGCAAATAGGCAATTTTCTATCGCAACCAGCCTATGTTGTAGATGATTTAATTGAATACATTCCCAAACCTGAAGATTTTCAATAAAGCTATGTTGCAAAAAATTAAATCACTTACAAAAGAAAATGCAACATTATTAACTGAGATACGGCATCACCTGCATGCACATCCCGAGTTAAGTTTTAAAGAATATGAAACCAGCCGTTTTATCAGTAATAAATTATCCGAATGGAAAATTGAAAATAAAGTGATGGCGGAAACAGGTGTGGTTGGTTTAATTGAAGGAAAGAATCCATCAAAAAAAATTATTGCTTTAAGAGCCGATATGGATGCGTTGCCCATTACAGAACAAAATAATGTAGACTACAGATCGCAGCATAATGGCGTAATGCATGCATGCGGACATGATGTGCACACCACTTGTCTTTTAGGTGCAGCAAAAATTTTGAAAGAATTAAAAGATGATTGGGAAGGCACTGTGAAATTAATTTTTCAACCGGGTGAAGAAAAAAATCCCGGCGGTGCAAGTATAATGATCAAAGAAGGTGTATTAGAAGATCCAAAGCCTGCAGCCATTGCCGCTTTGCATGTGCATCCCGGTTTACCTGTGGGAAAATTAAGTTTCAGAAGCGGGCTTGTAATGGCAAGCGCAGATGAAATATATATTACGATAAGCGGCAAAGGTGGTCATGCGGCGGCACCGCATTTAACAACAGATACCATTTTAGTTGCATCGCAAATTATAATAAGCCTGCAGCAAATTATAAGCAGGAACAGAAATCCTTTGTCGCCATCTGTATTATCCATCTGCAGTTTTCAAGGTGGTAATTCAACCAATGTAATTCCTGCAGAAGTAAAACTGATGGGCACGTTTAGGGCGATGGATGAAGAATGGCGTTATAAGGCGCATGAACTTATCACCAAACAAACGCTTGAAATTGCGCATGCATTAAATGCGGAAGCAGAAATAAAAATTGATGTGGGTTATCCCGCTGTGTATAATAATTCAGGTGTTACAACAAATGCTGCAGCGCTTGCAGAAGCGTTTGTTGGAAAAGAAAACGTTGAAGAAACGGAGTTAAGAATGGGTGCTGAAGATTTTGGATTTTATGCTCAAAAAATTCCGGCTTGTTTTTTCAGGCTGGGTGTAAGAAACGAGAAAAAAAGTATTGTACATCAGGTGCATACTCCTAATTTTAATATTGATGAAGCTGCGCTGGAAACCGGCGCAGGTATGATGACACTGCTTGGAGCAAAACTGATGGCTTAACATTTATAAAGTTTCATTGATTGAAACACGTACCCGTAATAGCTGGTATAATATCAGCGATGCTTAGTTTTACATCCGTATCTGCCCAAAAGATGGGAGACAGTACGGCTATTCCTGATACTCCGGCTTATACATCAAATAAATATTTTGAAGACTCACTGCTTGTATATAATTATATCAATCTCTCAAAAAACAGCGTTGCCAAAAATCCGGACTCTTCTCTAATATGGGCAGACCTCGCCATAAAGATTGCATCAAAAACCGGAGACCTGCAGTTAATGGCAGATGCATCCGGACAAAAACAATTTGTGCAGGAAGCAAATGTTGAAAGACTAAAAAAACAGGATGACAATTTTAAACAGCAAGATGATCCGCCAGCTTATAACAGTTCCATATTGCTTATAATAGTTACAATAATATTATTTGGTGTGTGCCTTTATCTTTCCATATTATACAGGCGAAAAAACAATGCAGTTAAAGAGCTTGAAAATAATAAACTAAAACTGGAGCACAGGAACCGTGAACTTTTGCAATTTCAAAAGCAAACAATAGAACAAAATGCAGAACGTGAAATAGCAGAAAAACAAAATGATAATCACAATCACAAATACGATGATGATCTTGCAAAAGTAAACAGCATTAAAGACAGGCTGATACCAATGATAGCGCACGATATTCGTTCACCGCTTGCATCGCTGCAGCACATGCTGTCGCTTACAAGAGAAAATATTTTAAGTCCTGAGGAATTTCAAAAATTGAGTGTTTCGCTTGAAGCAGATATTTACAACCTGCGCGGCATGCTTGATAATATGCTTTTGTGGACCCGCGAGCAAATGGTTGAAATAAAGATCAACAAATCGATGTTTGATTTAAGTGAGGCAACGCAAAGCGTTATTTTAATGCATCGCAATAGTTTAATTTCAAAAAATATTACCGTACATAATTATTTGCAACCTGGCCTTTTGGTTTATTCTGATAAAGATATAATTATGGCTGTGCTGAGAAATATTCTTTCAAACGCCGTAAAATTTACCGAACCCAATAAAAATATATATATACACCAGATCTATCTGAACAACAAAATATATATTTCTATAAAAGACGAAGGCAAAGGCATAAATGCCGAAACACTTGAAAAATTAAAACACAACGAACACATTACTACTAAAGGTACTGCCAACGAAAAAGGAACCGGCATTGGAATAATGTTTACAAAAGACCTGCTGAAAAAAATTGATGAAACATTTGATATTACATCAATAGTGGGCAGCGGCACTTCCGTTACATTCTCTATAACACTTCTTGCAGAAGAGCCATCAGCCGCGCCGCATGCATAATGGCTAAAAATTTGCCATTGTTATTCTAACTATAATGAATATTATCTTTACGCTTTAACCAAATGGCATGTCGAAACTTCTTACGCATATTGGTCGCTTTTTGTTGATGATCAAAAGCATGTTTACGCGCCCGGAAAACGGCAAAATGTACTGGAAAGAATTTATGCACCAGGCTTCGGAAATAGGTATTGGTTCTTTACCCATCGTTGTTATTATTTCTGTTTTTTTAGGCGCGGTAACCACTGTACAAACTGCTTACCAGTTAGTAAGCCCGCTTATTCCAAAAGCCACCATATCACAGGTTGTAAGAGATACCATCATACTCGAACTTTCACCTACATTGGTTTGTATTGTGCTTGCCGGTGTAGTGGGCAGTAAAATTTCGAGTGAGTTGGGTAATATGCGTGTATCTGAACAGATAGATGCTATTGAAATTATGGGTATCAATACACGCAATTATTTAATACTGCCAAAAATTGCCGGCGCATTATTGGTAATTCCTGCACTGATCGTTATTTCTATTACACTTGCCATTTGGGGCGGACGCGTTGCGGGAAATATTTCCGGCATTTTATCAACCGATACGTTTGACGTCGGACTACGGCAAAACCTAAACCTGCATAACATTCCTTTCGCGATGTATAAAGCATACACATTTGCGTTTATCATCAGCAGTGTTTCTGCTTACTTTGGATATTTTGTAAAAGGCGGCTCATTTGAAATTGGCCGTGCGAGTACAACTGCCGTTGTGGTAAGTTGTATTCTGATCCTGGTGGCTGATTATGTGCTGGCTTCTTTGTTATTGTAACAGAAATAGTCTTAAAACCTTTTCAGGTTATATTTAAGACATTTCAAAACTGATAAGCTTTTCCAG
>JBEHXR010000072.1:0-12809 GCA_048498595.1 Bacteroidota bacterium | reverse complement strand
GTGGTCTTTAACTCATGATAAGCTTTTTCGATTTCTTTTGCCTGTGCGAGTTCTTTTGCACGGTTGCGTTCTCTTTCACGTTGAAGGGAAAGCTCAATATTTTTGTTGGCTATTTCCGCATTTTTCACATCAAGCACTTTCGACATGCGTTCGACTTCATTATTCGCATTTACATATTGATTGATCACGATCAAACCCAGCCATGATAAATACAGCGGCGTGGCAACAGGAGCAGAATAAGGCAGGTAAAGATTAAGCACATCAATTAAAATATCGGTAAGACCAAAAATTGTAAACAGGAGGAAAGCGAACATTATACTTTTTGCATAAGGCACTTTCTGCCGGATAGCGGTTATGATCCAAAACATAGTAAGACCGGCAAGAAAAAAAGTTCCGAGCAAGGCGGTCTTTCGAAAGCTCTCGAGCATTTGTGGTGTCCATACAATACAAATTCCTGCGATTGTAATAAGAAAAAGCGCCTGCACAATTCTTAATTGCTTTTTGTATTTGTGCCGGTCGAGAAATTCATAAATAAAAACAGGGTTGGCATATCCGAAAGAAAACAATGCGATCCAAAGTATTTTTTGAAACAGCAATGAATCAAAAAAAGAAACATTGGAAAGAAACGGAAGCGACCATATAAAATGGTAAATGCCCCAAACAGAAAAAGAAAAAATGGCGATAGAAAAATAAAGGAACTGTTTATCTTTTTTGCGTTTGAGGTAGATCAGCAAAAAAATAATGGCAGCAAGAAAACTTACAACGGAAGATATTTTGTAAGTATCAACATAATAAAAAGTCCTCAGGTCTGAAAAATTTTCGAGATATTTTCTATTTCCGATAACAGGGTTATCGAAAATGCCGCCTCTGCCCGGTTCAAAATATATTTCAACAAGCAACTCGTTTTCATTCTTCAGAATTTCTTTGGGCACAGCATAGATGCGGTTAATGTTCCAGGGGTTTGTTGTATGCGGAGGAAAGTTTCCTGTTGCTCCAAGAAAACTTCCATTTAAATAAGTTCGATCTGCTTTCACTATTCTGCCAAGCATTAGTGAAACAGGTATTGACTGAAGTTTTTGATCAAGATGAAAAATATTTTTAAGAACGATAACACCACCTTTAGGATCAACGGCGGTAAGATTAGACAAGCTGGTTAAAGGTTTGAATGTAAGTGCGGCAGAAGAAATATTCTTGTAATTGCTGTCCGGTATAGCATACTCCCAGCCTGTAACAAGAGGCATTGTTTTATTCTGTGATTCTTTACAACCAGCGAGCAGGAGTAGTACGAGAACCCAGCAATTCGTACTAAGTTGCTGTATTGCATTTTTCATAAATCAAAAAATAGAAGCCTGTTTTAATGCGTGAACAGAACCTGTTCAATTATTTTTCAATTGAATTTCTGAAACATCTACAGCAGTGCATATGGTTTCAATATTTACCAGATCATTTTTCCCATAAAGACCGTTTGAAATTACATTAAAAGCAGCTGGCAAAATATTGTATTGTATTTTATTTCGCTTTGTTACCACCACGCCTTTTGCTTCATTAAAAGGTGCCTGTGCGGCTTGCATAAATTCTACATAAGCATCTGCAGCGGAAATAACACCGCCCTTCATGATCTCATCCCATTGCATGATAACTTTTAGAAAACTAAAAACGGCAAGCATTGGTGCGTTGGGTTGCTGATTAGCGGTAGTTTGTGCAACAACAGAATCAATCTGCAAGTCTTTTGCAACCAATGCATCTACTGTTGCTGTATTTTGTTGAGCGGAAACATTATTTGTTGCGGTTGCAGTTCCGCCAAAAATTGTTATCAGCATTTGGTACGTTGACCAGAACCATTGACTTTCTGACCAGCTTTTAGCAGGAACCATTGCCGCATTCGCTCTTGCATCTGAATAAACCAGCAATTGAAAAATTTTAAGTGTATACTCAAGATATTCTGTTTCAGAAATGCCCATTCTTTGCAATACAGGCGTCATAAATCCCCAGAGAACTGCAACAGTTGAAAGAGGTCCTGCATCATAAGGGTCAGCATAAATTTGAATAAATTCGTTTATGATATCGGCAGTTTCCTGTGCAGCGCATACTACAGCTTTAGGTGGCATCACCGGCGTGGGTCCATTATAAATTGTTCCTTTCCTGCGATGTTTGTCATATTCATTGTATTGCTCTATTGTAAATGGAATAATATCGGATGGTTGAAGCCCCTCCTGTTTCCACAGCGGAATAAAATCAGTTTCCATTCCGGGATAATAATAAAAGTCAAACCCGGTTGCATTAGTGTAGCGATTTAGAAACTGGCTCCAAAGACTTGAACCTTCTGCTTCACCATACACTTCCTGGAAAGCCTTTTCGTTATGGGGTAAATTAAGCGCTATATTTAAAACGGTGAGTTTATTTGCCGCACAATAAAAATACCAGCTCGTATCAGTCATCAGGTAATCTTCCTGTATCAGCCAGTCGCGGTAATACATTAGCGCCGCATTAATAAATTCAGGTCTGAAGATTGAGTCCTGATAATTGCCAGGAAATTCAAGACCATGACTTACGAGCAAATCCACTAACTGGCAATTACGGTTCAAAACATTTTGATCCACTCCATTTAAGCTTACAATATGCACATTGCAAGGATATCCATAATTGGTATTGATAACGCCACCCCATGCGCAACCGAAGCGATGATTATGATAAGCAATGGGAGAGTTACTGGTAACGCCGTTACCGAGATAAGCACCCATGTGTGTGAACCCAAGTACACTTTTATCCGTAGTTGAAAGTTGTGCAATGGTACCATGATTTAATTCAGGGTGCATATAGGAAATTAAAGCATAGATATCATCATTGGCACCGAGACCTGCTTTCGTGCGGATATAATCATCAATTATCTGTCCGCAGCTAACCATGTTTCCGTTGCTGTCTGGCACAGATGAATTATCGCTAACCGGCAGAAAAAACATACCTACTTCTGTTGGATTTCCATTTGCATCTTTTGCAATTACATACTGGTAATCTTTTACATTAAATTGAACACTCTCACTAATCTGAATGGTAGTACTACCAAAGAGCTCGCGGGAAACTCCATAATTTTTTAACGCTTCGTCTGTAATTGTGTAAGGACTATTATAAGTTGACGCATCACGAAAATGATAAACAGCATTTCTGTATTCAGGGGGAACGGTATTCATAAAAAAAATTTTCTCTGTAAGCTATTCACACTCAATATAGATATTTTTTTATAATAAAATAAAATTTATGTATTATAAAAATTAAGCAATGATTTGAGAATGCCTTATAGAAATAAAATGCCAACGACTGTGAGAATACACATTTCGGTGTTAGTGAATTTTAATTAGGTTGAAAAAAGAATAAGTTAGCATTGCGATTCTGATTACGACAACATTTTATTTTCTTAATTTTTTTATGAACTAACTATTCAACATTTTCTTTAAATAGTTATAGCTGTTTGTAACATTCTGTATTGGCTGTGGCGCTCCATCTTGTTCAACAAAATAATATTTCATTCCTGATAATTGCGCATTATCAAAAATGCGTTTGAAATCAACTACACCGCTGCCAACTTCTGCAGGTTCCATTTTTTCTTTATCAAGATCTTTTACATGCCACAAAGGATAACGGCCCGGATGCAGTTTAAATAATTCAACAGGATCTTGTTTTGCTTTGGTTGCCCATGCAAGATCAAGTTCCATCTTCACTAAATCTTTGTCCGTATTAGTTAGAATATAATCAAAAGGACGATGACCTTCTACTTCATCAAACTCTGTTACATGATTATGATAAGCGAATTGAATACCGTTCTTTTTACAAGCCTCACCTGTTTTGCTGAAAACATCAACTGCAGTTTTTATTTCATCTAAAGTGCTTACAGGAATGCTTGAACAAACCAAATAACTCAAGCCACCTTCTGCAGCATCATCTGCAAGTTGTTGATAATTGTCGGTTAAATTCAAAGGCTTTGGCTGATCCTTCATTTTTTCCATGTATGCTTTTATTCTTGCTGAATCTTCAGCGGTCTTAGCCATTCTCATTATCTGCGCCATTGTAAAAGGTGCACCACCCACATGCGCAGAACGCCAGTGCAAACCCGCATCACTTACCATAGCCGCAAATTCTTTTGGCATATAACCGTAAAAATTCCCTTTGCCTGAACCGGCACTTTCTACTTCTTTATAACCAATGGCCGCTAATTTTTGTAAAGTGCCTTTCGTATCAGTCGTCATTAAATCGCCCAGAGTATATAATTGAAGACCCGCAGCAGGCATTGCTTTCTTTCCAAAAAAATTGTTAGCATTACCAAGCCTCGGCAACAATAAACCTGTTAATGCAATTGTGCCGGATTGTTGTAAAAATTTTCTTCTTGTAGCCATCGTTATTTTTTTTAATGAAGTTAAAGGTATTAAACGTAAGATAAAATTTACTTCTCATTTCCAGCAATCCTTATTTATTACCATTCAGCATAACAACATTAGCATGCTGTTCTTCATTGCCTAATTTTCATTTTTCAGATTAAAAAAAAATTATGGCGCAATATTTTATTAAGCTGCCCAATAACAGGCAGGGAAATGTGAAGACAGGGATCAGGAAAAAAGATAAAAAAAGTTTCATGGATCTTTTCTCTTCAAAAAAAATGAATAACGAAGAAAAGATTGCTTACATAGTTGAAGTAATTCCCGCACATGATATAAGTGAATACCGGTTGCTAAAAACAAAAGATGGAAAGTGGCTGAATGATGGTGATGATAAATGGTTGCGTCATGCTGAACCGGCTTTTAATTCAGCTATTAAAGAAGCGATTGATGAGCATGAAAAGTTGAATGGCATGCCTTCATAAAAGGCACGCTTGTAAAATTCACTTGTAAGTTGCTCTTACGTTAAAAACAAATTTCACTTCATTTATTTCTTCATTATTGTTATCGCTCTTGTTATAACAGTATTCTTTGTTGTATAGATTTTGAACTTGTATCAACAAATGATTACTGTATAATTTTCATTAGGCATTTTAATAATTTACTACTTTCAAACCAAATTACTGTTTATGAAATCCAGGATAATTGTATGCTTAATCGCATTATTTTTTTCTATCAGTATATACGCTCAGCAAAAAGGTTATTACCGCACACCTGCTATTAATGGCAACGTTGTAATTTTTACTGCAGAAGGCGATTTATGGAAATATGATATGAGCACTGGCTTTACTACACGCTTAACAACAGATAAAGGTTTGGAGATTAATCCCTGCATATCGCCTGATGGAAAGTGGGTTGTATTTACAGGTCAGTATGAAGGCGCATCTGAATTATATATAATGAATATTAATGGCGGTGTTCCAAAACGCATCACGTATGATTATTCAGGCAATTTAATACAAGCGTATAGCTGGACGAAAGATGGAAAGATTTTATATCGCACATCAAAATATAGTTCTATCCCTTCGGCACAAATAGTTAAGCTTGATCCTGCAACACTTTCAAAAGAAAGAATTCCGTTGTGGCAAGCATCGTATGGCTGTTATGATGATAATAATATTTTATTTTTTACACGTTTTCAAAACCAGGGCAGTAAAACAAAAAGATATAAAGGCGGATTTATAGAGCAGGTATGGAAGTTTGATGGATCACACGAAGCAACAAATCTTACAAGTGATTTTGACGGCACGAGTACAGACCCAATGTTGTATAATGATCGCATTTATTTTTTATCTGATCGTGATGGAACGATGAATATCTGGAGTATGACGAAAGATGGAAAAGATGTGAAGCAGCAAACATTTTCGAAAGGATGGGATATTCAATCGCCATCCATCAACGGTTCAAAAATTGTTTATCAGAAAGGTGCTGATATATGGATGTATGATATCAATTCTAACCAGGAAAAATTATTAGACATTAATCTTGTTTCAGACTTTGATCAGCGCAAACCAAAATGGATAAAAAGCCCTGTTGAAGATATATCACAGGCAGATATTTCGCCTAATGGAAATTATGCTGCAATCATTAGTCGCGGAAGAATTTTTGTATCACCTGCAAAAAGCGATCGCTGGCAGGAAGTAACACATAAAAGTGGTGTGCGTTTTAAAGAAGTGCATTTTATAAATGATAAAACATTAGCTGCTTTATCTGATGCAAGCGGTGAATATGAGATTTGGAAAATGAATGCTGATGGAAGTGACAGTGCAACACAAATAACAAAACACACAAAAACAATTATCAGCTTCTTTAAAGTTTCGCCTAATGAAAAATACGTTGCTTACAATGATAAGAATGATGTGTTGCGCATTGCCGATGTTGCAACGGGCGCTGTAAAATTTCAGTATGACAGCGCATACAGTGGAGTGAACGAAATTGTATGGTCCCCTGATAGTCGTTATCTCACGTTTACGCAAAACATCGCAAATCTAAATTCGCAAATATGTGTGGTTGATACGCATGATATGAAAATGTTGCCGATAACAACAGAACGGTTGAACAGTTATAATCCATCATGGAGCGCAGACAGCAATTGGTTATTCTTTGTTTCTGAAAGACAGCTTGTATCGCAAACACGTTCACCATGGGGCTCACGGCAGCCCGAACCATATTATACGAACGTGAGTAATATTTATGCGATGCCATTAGACAGCGGCGCAAAATTTCCTTTTCTGCAAACAGATTCATGGTTAACTGATTCAACATTTAATCCATCGGTAAATGATAAATCATCAGACAAAAAACAAAAAGATAAAAATACAAGGCCAATAAAAAATCTTGACTGGTCTTACATAAAATCCATGTTGTACCAGGTGCCGGTTAAGAGTGGGAACATAGTGAATGCAACAGCGATGGATGGCTATTTATATTGGATGGATGTGCCTTCTGATCAGAATGATAATAGTGGTGCAAAATTGTATGCATTAAAAATTGAAGAGAGCAAAAAATATGAACCAACGTTGGTTGCATCGGGTGTTTCCGGGTTTAATCCATCAGCCAACAGAAAAAAAATGCTTGTATTTTTTCAAAACAAAACAATGGCAATTGCTGATGCAGATGGTGCAAAGATTGATGCAGATAAAACCAAGCTGCAATTAGATAACTGGAGTTTTGTAATTGATCCGCAGCAAGACTGGAATGAAATGTTTGAAGATGCATGGCGCATGATGCGTGATTATTTTTATGATCGTGATTTGCATAAAGTAAACTGGCAGGCTGTGCATGATCAATATCAGCCATTGGTTTCAAGATTAACCGATAGATATGAATTGGATGATCTGCTTGCACAAATGGTAGGCGAATTATCTGCATTGCACACATTTGTTTTTGGTGGTGATCAGCGCAGGGCGGATGATAATATTCAAACAGGATTTTTAGGCGCAACGTTTACAAACACTGCAAAAGGTTTACGCATTGATCATATTTATAAAAGCGATCCGGATTATCCTGATTTTTCTTCGCCATTAAATAAACCTGAATTACAAATTAAAGAAGGCGATGTCATCACTTCAATCAACAATGTTCCCGTAAAAGATGAAAGTGATATGGATATGTTGCTTGCAAATAAAGTTCAACAACCAATCAAATTAACATTGCTTGATAAATCGAACAAACCGTATGAACAAGTTGTAAAGCCAATTGCAGCAAGAGATGCATTTACGTTGCGGTACGAAGAATGGGAATTGATGAATCGCGAAAAAGTTGACAGCATGAGCAACAACGATATTGGTTACGTGCATTTGAAAGCGATGACAGCAAGTGATATGGATGATTTTGTAAAACAGTTTTATCCTGTGTTTAACCGCAAAGGCTTGATATTGGATGTGCGTGAAAATTTTGGTGGTAACATTGATAGCTGGGTGCTCGAAAAATTGTTGCGTCGCGCATGGATGTATTGGCAGGGAAGAAGCGGCGGACCTGTATGGAATATGCAATATGCATTTCGCGGGCACATGGTTATTTTATGCGACCAGGAAACTTCTTCTGATGGTGAAGCAATAACGGAAGGTTTTAGAAGATTAGGTTTTGGAAAAGTGATTGGCATGCGTACATGGGGCGGAGAAATTTGGTTGAGTGCAGATAATCGTTTAGTGGATAATGGCATTGCTACTGCTGCTGAAAACGGTGTGTATGGTCCTGAAGGTAAATGGTTGATAGAAGGGCGTGGTGTTGAGCCAGATATTACTGTTGATAATTTACCTTATGAAACTTTCAAAGGAAAAGATGCGCAGCTTGAATATGCTGTTGATTATTTAAAGAAAGAAATTAAAGATGATCCTGTTGTTGTACCACCTGCGCCGCCGCATCCGGATAAATCATTTAAGTATGGTGAACAGAAATAAGTAATTAACAGAAACTTTTTTAAAATATCGGTAGCTTATATACATCGGCAGAAATTTTGTAATGTATGTGTTGATTTTAAAAAATAAAATTTTCAGTTATGAAAAAACACATTATGCCGATTGTACAATCAGCATTTCTTCTGCTGGCGCTATCATTCGCAACTATAGCAAATTGTCAAACAGATAAAGATAAAAAGCTGATTAGTGATTGCACGGAAGGTAAGCAGGATTTCATTCATACCGATTCATTAATGAGCAATCTTTTCAGCAATGCTTACGGATATGTTATTTTCCCCAATATAGGTAAAGGCGGAATGGGTGTTGGTGGTGCTACAGGAAATGGCATTGTGTATGAAAAAGGAAAAATGATTGGCAGAGCTAAGATGACACAAGTGAGTATAGGTTTTCAGTTTGGCGGACAGGCATACAGGGAAGTAATATTTTTTGAAGACCAGTCAACACTCGATCGCTTTAAAGAAAATAAGATTGAATTTTCTGCGCAGGCTTCTGCTGTTGCCGCTACAAAAGGCGCATCAACAAATGTAAAATATACCAACGGCGTTCTGATTTTTACGCAGCAAAAAGGTGGCTTAATGTATGAAGCTTCTATTGGCGGACAGAAATTTAATTTTACGGCGTTCTGATTGATTTAATTAAATAATGATGCAAAACTGAACACGGTTTTGCATCATTTTATTTTGAATAATCTTCGAGCATCTGTTTTTCTTTTTGTGTAAGACTTTTCATTCCTTTCTTGTGAATCTTTTCAAGAATTCTATCTATTTCTTTTTGCTTATTTACCTGTTCAATATTGTATTTATGATCAACTGTAATAGCATTTGAATGCTTATTGAAAAAATAGTTATCTATAAGAAGTATATGCGGTCTTGTTATAATCATATAAATAAAAAATACAGAAGGCAGCATAATAATTAAAATTGCCCATGTATTATTTATTAATGCTGATGGCTGCATAATAATGGCAATTACTAATCCAACCAATGCACCACCTAAATGCGCATCATGACCAATATTATATTTTCTCGAACGAATGCCATAAATAGAATACAAAACATAAACAAGTCCAAACAGCCACGCAGGTATGCCAATCGGTATAAACAATAATCCGATGCGCATGTTGGGGAATAAGGCAATAAAAGCAAATATTACTCCGTTCACACCTGCTGATGCACCAACTGAATCGTAATCGCCCTGATGCCGGTGAACCAGTAGCGAAAGCAAATCGCCGGCAACAAGACTTAAAAAATAAATGATAAGAAATCTAACCGGTCCCAAATACAATTCAAGCGAGCTACTAAAAAAATATAAAGCCAGCATATTGAAAATAAGATGCATCCAATTCACATGCAGAAAGCCCGATGTAACAAGCCGCTTATAATCTTTATACAACAACACAGCATCTACATTAAACTTGTATTTATTGTAGAACAAACTATTCCTGAATCCCTGATAAGAAACAATAAAGTTTGTAACAATTAGTATTAAAGAAATAAAACCCATTTTTCAATACTGAAACTAATAACTATGTTTTTCAAAGCAAGTTATGTAAAGCATAACCTCTAAAATCAATTTATGCGTCTTAAAGAAAAGAAAAAATATGAATTGTTTAGTTGTAAATCATACACACACAAAGCATATTTAATCCATGGCGCAATTTTTTCTGTTTGATTTGTTGTTATGAAAAAAGGTGTTCATGATTTTTATGACCTTGCTTACAAATGGTTAATCACTCATGGTCCTGGCATTATTATAGCAATCTTTGTTTTCTTTATTGGTGAATGGATCATACGTTTATTAAGAAAATGGTTGCGCAGGTTTTTTCTTGAACCAAGGTTTGAACAGGTACGTCCTTTTCTCGACGGTTTAGTCTCTGTAATATTACAGGTATTGCTGATTTTATTGCTAATGCAAATTGTTGGCATAAGGCTAACATTATTTGCAGCAGTGATTGCATCGTTTGGTGTAGCAGCAGGTCTTGCTTTATCAGGTACATTGCAAAATTTTGCAAGCGGCGTATTAATACTTTTACTGCGGCCGTATAAAATCGGTGATAATATTGTTACGCAAGGGCAGGAGGGAACAGTTTCATCGATACAATTATTTTACACCGTTATAACTTCTTACGACAACAAAACGATTATTGTGCCCAACAGCAAACTTTCAAATGAAGTTATACTTAATCTCAGCCGCAAAGGCACAAGAAGAATAGACATTGAACTAAAATTTAATTACGGTATTGATGCAAACCAGGTAAAAAAAATAATTGACAATGTAATTACTTCATCGCAAAATTTATTGGCTGATCCTGCACACCGTATTATTGTTTCCACACTTGAACCTGATGGTTATCGTTTGCTAATTAATGTATGGACTAAAGCACATGGTTTTAATGACACAAAATATGCTCTTCAGGAAAAAATGATGCAGGCATTAAAACAATCAGGAATAAAATTGCCAGGTATGTAATACAATAAATCCGCAATGTTTTAATTTTAATTAAAACAAATCTTGCTACTATGAATACAATTAAAAAAGAAGACATTAAACAGGAAGTGTTTGACCTGTATGATGATTACGCACATAATCGCATTAACCGGCGCGACTTTGTACAAAACTTATCTGTGTATGCAGTAGGTGGAATAACAGTTTCATCGCTCATGAGTTTTTTAATGCCCGATTATAAAAGCACTTTGCAGATTAAAATTGATGATCCGCGTATAAAATCTGAATACATAAATTATAATTCACCAAAGGGAGGTGGCAATATCAAAGCATTGTACTGTATGCCTGCTGATGCAAAAGAAAAATTAGGCGGCGTTGTAGTAGTGCATGAAAATCGCGGACTGAATCCTTATATTGAAGATGTGGCAAGAAGAGTTGCACTTGCGGGCTTTGTTGCCATTGCCCCTGATGCGTTAACTCCGTTGGGCGGTTATCCGGGTGATGACGATAGGGGTCGAGAAATGCAGGCAACACTTGATAAAAATGCAATGCTCGAAGATTTTATTTCAGCATACGATTATTTAAAAAATAGTAAAAATTGTAACGGTAAAATTGGTGTAGTTGGTTTTTGTTTTGGCGGATGGATTGCGAATATGATGGCGGTTCGCATTGCTGATTTATCTGCGTCTGTACCGTTTTATGGAATGCAACCTGCAGCGGAAGATGTTCCAAAAATACAGGCACCGTTATTGTTGCATTATGCAGCGCTCGATACACGTGTAGATGAAGGATGGCCGGCTTATGAAGCTGCGTTAAAAGCAAATCATAAAGAGTACACTGCTTACATTTATCCAAACGTAAATCACGGCTTTCATAACGATACTACGCCACGTTATGATAAAGCCGCCGCAGAACTTGCATGGCAACGCACGATCGATTTTTTTAAAAAGAAATTGCAATAAAAATTTTAATGTTCAACAGGCAAATTTCCTTTCCAGCCTGATAAATGATACACATAAAAATTTTCAGCAGGTTTTTTATTGCGTAAAATTTGTATGGTCGTAACACTATCAGCATAGCTGTAATAACTTTTGTAAGCATGCCTTACATTATAAAAACCTGTTGAAGGAATAATACAAAATGCCTGCTGCAAATTCACAGAAGCTTTTCTGTGTGCATTCATCCATGCGTATTCATGTATGTCCATTACATTGCCTAAACCAATCATTTTAATGTTGGCAGGTCTGCAGAAATAATATTCAATATGTGCACCCCACCATGCATTACAAATTACAGGTGTGTTATGCGGAATAATATTTTTTTCCTTGTAGCTTAAATAAATACTATCAAATTTTTCACCCGCTTTTTTCCATCCATATAAATCAAGACTATAATCATTCAACCCAAGATATCTTCCTGAATGCACGGTATAATTTCCTGGATAAAAATTAATGAATAATGTTCCAAACACTAACACAAATAAATGTATTGCTAAGCTCAGCTTTACAAGTAACCACGAATTTTTTTTCTTTCTGTTATCAAGATAAATAGCAGCAACCGGTAACAGCGCAACGTAAGCAGGCCCGCTCCAGTGTTGCAGCGTAGGTTTGTGCAGTGAAATAAAAAGAAGAAGTAAAGCAAGAGAAATTCCTGCAAAATTAAAAATGATTAAAGCCGGTGTTTGTTTTATAAACTGTCTGCGTAAGGTGAATAATCCAATTACAATAAATAAAAAATTAAGTGGATTATTTTTAAATACCTGGGCACATAGTTCATTAAAAAAATCTTTCCAGTTTAGTACCGCACCTGTTACTTCAATTCTTGGTCCGTTAAACTTGTAGGTCATAAAATCGTAATGCACATTCCAAAATAAAATAGGCAAACAAATAGCAATGCTTATAACAAGTGCCGTATATAATTTTAAATTGAGTAACCAACTTCTTTTATAAAACAATATATAACCGGCTAATCCAACCCAAAGAAAAACGCCATGCACTTTACTCATAATGCAAAGCCC
>JBEHXR010000071.1:0-12886 GCA_048498595.1 Bacteroidota bacterium | reverse complement strand
GTTTGAAATAGAAAAAGATTTGGTTGAATATTCTTTAATAATTGCTGCTGCTGCTTCGGTAGCCTGGTAAAGTATTTGTTTTAACATGCGCAAATATAAATTTATCGTTTACTAATTATGATGCCGGCTAAGAATGGATGAATTAAATTTCAATGCTGCAATTCAGCCATTCATTTTCAATTTTGGCGTTGTATTTTTTATAAAACCTGATAGCAGGTTCATTCCAATCGAGCACCTGCCAAACAATGCCATTAAATTTTTTTTCTTTAGCTTCTTCAATCAACCTGTCGAACAAAAGCTTGCCAACACCTTTGCCACGCGCTTTTTCTGTAACTAAAAAATCTTCCAGGTACATGCGTTGCCCTTTCCAGGTTGAATAGCGGATATAATACAAAACAAAACCGATTATGAGATTGTTTTCTTCCGCTACAAAACCCCACCACACAGGATTTGCGCCAAAGCCGCTTTCTTCAAAATGCGCTAATGTTGCTGTTACTTCATGCGGCGCTTTTTCGTAAACAGCGAGTTCGTAAACTAAATCTAAAAGTTGTTTACAATCTTGCTTAACAGCGCTGCGAATTGTTACACTCATATCAATCTATATTATAAATATTTTTTTACGGCAAAGCCGATTATGGGAAAAGCAGCAAATTCTTTCTTTTCAATTTTAATAACAAACAAAGTAAATGCGATAGTAAAAAAGATAGCGAGCCCAAGTGCAAATGGTGTGCTTGCAAAAAAACCCGTTATAAAATGATGCAGGAAAAAAAGAAGCAATGCAATAATCATATAAGCCAGTAATTTTTTCCAGGCATAAGGCACGCGGTAAACTTTTTGCCCCCAAACAAAACTTAATACCATCATACTGAAATAACAGAAAAATGTTGCCCAGGCAGATGCTACATAACTATATTTTGGAATAAAGAAATAGTTTACAAAAAATGTGATAACTGTTCCCACTAAAGTTATGATGGCACCTGCCATTGTTTTATTTGTGATCTTATACCAAATGCTCAAATTGTAATAAATGCCAAGGCTCATGTTGGCAAAAAGCAGTATGGGTACAACCTTTAATCCTTCCCAGTATTTTGGGTCGATAAAATATTTCCAAACAGGAAGAAATAATGTTACAACAAGAAACATTACCGATATTGTTATTACAAAAAATTTTGTAACACGCGCATATACCCGTTGCGGATTTTCGCCTTCTGCCTGTTTAAAAAAGAAAGGCTCTGCGCCCATGCGAAAGGCTTGTATAAAAAGTGTAATTAAAATGGATAATTTGTAACAGGCGCTGTAAATGCCACGCTGTTCATCTGCATATTCATGCGTGCCGGGTAACCACCATCCAAGCATTAAACGATCGAAGGTTTCATTTATCATTCCACCCATGCCTGCAACCAGCATCGGTAATGAATATGCCATCATGGTTGTCCATAATGCAAAATTGAAATTCCATTTTTTAGGCAGCACCCATTTACTTAATAACAATAATGTGCACAATGATGCAATGGCATTTGCCAGCAAAACATAAGTGATAGGATTGAGATTAGGTTTATAAATTAAGACTGCCCAGCTGTTAGGGTCTGTTTTTGCTTTATGCGGACAATAACTGAGGAAGAAAACAGTAAAGCCGATGTTGATTAGTATAGCTGCAATCTTTAATGTTGCAAATAGCCTTGGTCTGTTCTCATAACGTAAACGTGCAAACGGGATGGTGCTGAGCGCATCTAATCCAATCACTATAATACTTAACTGAATGAGCATAGGAAACTCGCTAAGTGTTGCCACTTTTGCTAACCAAGCCTGGTTCATCCATAATAAAATGCTTAACAGAATTGAACTGAGCAACATGCTGATGGCCGCAGTGTTATTCACAGCTTCACGGTCAACATCTTTTCGCATAAAGCGGAAATAAGTTGTCTCCATTCCATAAGTAAAAATTACGTTGAACAAAGGAATAGCTGCATAAATAGCACTCATTTGCCCGTAATTTGCTTTGGAGATAAGTGTTGAATAAGTAAGATAAGGTGTGAGAAGATAATTAATAAAACGTGCCGCAATGCTGCTTACTCCGTACCAAAAAGTTTGTCCCGCTAATTGTTTAATACTGCTCAACTAAAAATTTTTGCGCAAAGGTAATTGCCGTTTTAAACAATTTATTGCTAAAGCTTTTTTTTAAACATTATCTCAATTTATCTAAAAACCGAAAAAGTGATTTAGGTTGATCTGTGATAATGTAATCGAATTTATTATTGATAAGCCATGCAAACTGGTCTGAATTGTTTACCGTCCATGCAGCTAAACTAAGACTGTCTGATTTAGCTAATGGTAGCCAGTTAGAATGCTGGTAGAAACTATCAATGTCATAGCTCAAGCCTGAAATGCCAGCAGCTTTTACATAATCAGGTGAATACATGCCACCAAGAAATTCTGTTTTTGCTAAAGGTTCTCGTTGATGGATTCTTTGCAAAATGGTAAAATGAAAACTGCTATAAATAATGTGATTCTGCATATTCATTTCTTCTACAAGATCCAAGACGCGATCAGTTATTTTAAAAAGTTTTGTGTCATCATAATTCATCGATTTTACTTCAAGAAAAAGTTTTGTTTGATTTTGTCCGGAACCAGCCATAAGATATTTACGCAGCGTTGGCAACGTTTCACCGTTAAAAAGTTTTGTTTTAGCAAGTTCTGCGTAAGTTGAGCGCTCCACATTTTTATTTGCATATGTTGGGTCGTGTTCTACAATGAGAGAATCATCTTTGGTTTTCCAAACATCAAATTCAGAACCTATGCATTCCATTGCAATAGCATTTTTTAGAGAGGCGATTGAGTTTGGAGGAAATCCACCATCCGCCCATGCACCTCTGTGTGCTACAACATTGTTATCAGAATAATAAATAACAGGACCGTTGTCTTCCTTTTTACAGGCAGATATGGCAATCAATATAAAACTGACGCAGAAAATTCTTTTCATAATTGGTTACATTAATAGACAAATATTTCAAGTACTGTTATTCTTGTCTTTAAATTTTTACCGCAACGCTTACAACTTCATTATAATATTTGCAAACCGGCCTCATTAAACATTCTTCGCATTTAGGTGTTGGTCTGCAAATTTCTCTTCCTAAAAATGACATTGCCATGCCTGCATCCCATTCGCTTTTAGGCAAAACATCCATCATTTGTTTTTCAATTTTTTTGGGATCGGTGCCCGTTGCAATTCCCAATCTTGGTGCTACACGCACTGTATGCAGGTCAGCCATTATACCTTCGGGTTGTTTACCACTTTCACGTAAGATAACATTTGCAGATTTTCTTCCAATGCCTGGCAATGCAGTTAACTCATCTAAAGTGTAAGGAATATTTTTATCTGCCTTAATTGTTTCTGCAATCTTTAGTAACCATTGTGCTTTCTTATCGCTGTTGCGCACATCGCTTATGTGTGCATGCAAATTTTTTTCGGTTGCTTTTGATAAAGCTGTCATGTTTGGAAAGGCTTCAAAAAAAACCGGCGCAATTTTATTGATGTGCCTGTCTGAATCCTGCGCAGATAAAACAACCATCACTATTAACTGGTACGTGTTCTTATAATCCAGCGGATGTTTTTCGTTCTTATATTTTTTCAGCAAAGGTTTCACCGCTTCTTTCCAGTCAACATTTGGATATTTTTCCATACAGTTTTTTGCATAAATGTAAGTATTGAAAACTTTTATTCTTCACGCCTATAAAAGAAAAAGTTTGCAGTTGTGAAATATTTGTACCTTGGCTTTACAAATCACTCTCACTTAAAATGTATTTATATGAAAAAACTCTTTTTGCTCCCTGTTTTACTTTTTGCTTTTGCATTTACTGCAGACAATGGAAAATGGACTGGTTACATCAGCGATTCACATTGCGGTGCCATGGGTAATGATCCAAGCCATGCAGCCTGCGCAAAAAAATGTGTTAAGGAAGGTTACAAGCCCGTGTTTGTTGTTGGCGATAAAGTGTATGCCATTAGCAATCCTGATAAAGCTTCTAAATATGTAGGCGATAAAGTAACAATTGAAGGATCGATGAGTGGAGATACTGCAATTAGTATTACAAAAATCAGCAAATAAAAATTTATTGTTGAATAAAGTTTTTTTAATTGCCTTTGTTGTTTAATCAGCAAAGGCAATTTTTTTAGGTTGATGTGAGCTCTAATTTTCCGGCTGCTTCACTTCTTTTAAAATCGTAGAAAACAAACCAGGCAACAACAAAAAAGGTAATGATGAAATAAATCATCATCGCAATATTTATCCATGGTAAAACCCTACCGGCACCAAACCAATCGCCGTAATAATAAATAATGCCGATACCAAAAGTTGTTTTTAAAAACTCCCAACCCAATGCATATTTATTTCGATTCATTAATTCTGTGAACGCATATACATAAATAAAAACAAAACCTCCATAAACAAACATTGCAGGGCTGCCGATGGTGGCAAGATTGCCAAACAACCAACTAATCAGCAACAATAAAATTGAAATTTGTATCCAGCTCCATGCATATAAAAACCCGGAAGCAGGCGGAGCATATTTCTCAAATTGATAAACGTCTGCAATTTTATAAACCGGGTATTTTTCTGCAACATCTTCAGGGCGCCATCCTGTTGGCATAAACCAGATGCGAAATTTATCTTTCCAGTTTTTTGTTCTCCATGCATCCTTTGTTAAAAGCCACATATGCTGAAAATTTATCTTGATAGGATTCCATGTGCTTACCGGTCTTGTAATTCCATATACAGGTGGTTTATCATGCAATTCTTCCTGAAATGTTCCAAAGATTTTATCCCAGATAATAAATATCTGCGAAAGATTTTTATCGATGTATTCAGGATTGATTGCATGATGCACGCGATGATGTGATGGTGTTACTATAATTTTTTCGAGTATGCCCATTTTTTTAATATGCCTTGTATGGTACCAGAATTGCGCGAACAATTGTATGGGAGCTACAATCGCAATTACTTCAGCGGGCACACCTAATAAAGCTGCAGGTATTAACAGAAATGTAAACACGCGAATAAAAACAGAAATACTTTGCCTTAGTGCACAGGCAAGATTAAATTCTTCGCTGCTGTGATGTACAATATGGCTGTTCCAGAAAAAATTTATTTTATGCTCAATCCTGTGTACCCAATAACCCGCAAAATCGATTACAATAAAAGCAACAACATAAGTCCACACAGTAGATTGAATATGATAAAGAGCGATCTTACTTACCAGCCATTCGTATGTGAGAATAGAAATGCTTAAACCCAATACATCTTTAGTAACATTGGTAACGCCGCTGCTTAAACTGCTAAGCATGTCCATACCGCGAACCGTATCATTTCCTTTGTACCAGCCATACCATTTTTCAAACAACACAAGCAGTAAAAAAGCAGGCATTGCAATCAGCAGAATTTTCCCATACGCCTCCATAAAATCAAAAAATATTTATTACCTAAAGATAGAAAAGATTATAACTTTTTTCGTTTTACAAACATGCTACTTGCAGTTTAAATTTGATGAACAGCAACTTCCCGAACTTTTCAAAAAAATATTTTCACTGCTGCGCAATTTTTAGTCTATTTTGGATGTTATTATAAGCTAAAATCCATTTTCTATGACAGCCGTAAGGCCATCGCAGAACATTTTTTATTCTATAACATCACTGGTAATTCAAAAATTCAAGGCAAATTTTAACTATGCGCCTTCTCTTTTTGCATACCAACTTCTTTTAAACAACGGCAAATTTTTTGCTGTTCAATATATTAACACATCTCTTTTTAAGAATACTTCTGTTTAATACCTAAAACTACTATATGAAACATAAGATCATGCTGGTTGACGATGCGGAAATTGCTAACATAATCATGAAGAAGATTATTAGTTTTCTTATGCTTAATGTTGATGTGTTTGATTTTACCAACCCTGATGAGGCGTATGAGGAAATGAAAACACTTAATCCCGATTTAATTTTTCTTGATTTGAATATGCCGTGGCTAAACGGATGGGATTATCTCGAGAAAATGAAAAAAGAGAATTACAATTTTAAAGTGATCATCGTTACTTCTTCAACAAGTTATGTAGATAAAGAACGCGTTGTTGAATTTCCTAATGTTATAGATTATCTTGAAAAACCGGTAAGCAAAGAGCAAATTTTAAAGCATATTAATGCTTTATCTGCAGACCATAATTATGCTGACCTGGAACATTAATACTTTACACATTTAAAAGGCAAAACTTACAGACACAGTGCCAAAATTGTAGTTTGTAAATGGGTTGAAATAGTACGCATCAAACGTAAAGCTGTTTAAATTATATTCAGCATAAACGCCGCGCTGTATATCAAACCTGGTTTGATACCAGCGTAAACTTTGTGCTAAAACACCGGCTCTTGCATTTTTAAAGATCTGCGCGCTAAGCTGGCTCCATGAATAAAAAAAGTAATTGTCTTTTCCTTTAAAATCGAGCATATACTCATTCTCTGAATAAAGGTTAAGCATACCATAATCAATATTAAATTCCAGTCCGGGCAATATACCGTTTGTATGGCCAACCACCATGCCTGCCATTGGTGTTGCAGTTATATCTAATTTGCCAATTTCTTTTTCAAAACTTTTTCCGGCAAATGCAGAAAAGCTATTGATGTCTTCATAATTATACCTGCATTCAATGTGAAGCGATTTATGTTCTGCGTAACCTGTAATTGTAGGCGGCGTTTTTTCACCCGGAATAAAATAATAATACATTGACAAATTGTTTGACCAATTCTTTTCGGCAGAATCGCTGCTCTCTTGTGTATGCGCAATAAAAACAAAGCATATAAGTAATGCCGTTAAGGATATTGGCTTCATGTAACTCAACAATAACGTAAAAACCGTTTTAAACTTATGTACCGAAATTTATATATTATTCAGTTGATTCTGTAATAAGGTTAGCATCAACCTTAAACACTTCGCGAAGAGATTTTTATAAACGCAATAATAAAATGTGCAGGCTTCTATCTCAATTTGTTAGTAATTTGCTTTGTTCATTTTAAAATTCTGTAATGAATTCAACAAAAGATTCACCTGTAACTCCTGTATATAAAACTATGATGGTTGAAGATTCTGTACCTAATAAAAATAAACAAGACTTTCAATTTTTTCCTGCCTACGCAAAATTTTTGCTCGAAAATAAATTAAGAGAATGGTCTGTTGAACAACTGATATTATCAAGAGAAAATAATTTACCCTTATTAAAATATTTAAAAGACTTTTCTGAGGAACAGCTAATTGAATTGGGCATAACAACCACTGCAGAATTATTACGTAGCTGCACCGAAGGTAAAATAGATGAATATATTCAATTCTCGGCAGAAAGATGGCTAAACAACCAGTTACCTTCGATAACAAAAAACGAAATAAATGTTGAGGATGTAGCCCTGTTTGGTTTTATAAGACGCAAGCTTTTTAGAAATTTTATTACTTCTTATACCACAGATATTGATCTTGCCATAAAAATTTTAAATGAGACCGACCTTTTTACTGTAAAAGCAGATTCAGTTGCAATTAAAACGCTTTTTAGTATTCAGTATGATATGTACCGGCAGGCGCAATCACTTGCACAGGTGGGCAACTGGCAATGGGATTTAAAGACAAAAAAATTAACCTGGTCTGAAGAGCTTTACAAAATTTATGAACTGCCACCACAAACGCCAATTGTTTCAGATGAAATTGGTTCCTTCAACCACCCTGATGATAAAAATCTGGTGAGTAAGAACATGCAATTTTCTGCAGAAACGCTTCAGCCGCATGATTTTTATTACAGAATAATTTTAAAAGACGGCCGTCAAAAAGTTTTGCACGCAAAGGGTGAGGTAAAACAAAATGCAAATGGCGTAGCTGAAGAAATGTTTGGAACGCTGCAGGATGTTACCGGGCAGAAAGAAAAAGAAAAAGAGCTGGAGGAAAGCAGGAAGTTTATTGAAAAAATTGCAGATGTTTCTCCGTGTATAATAACGGTGTACAATACAAACACAAATAAGTATATCTTTTTAAATAAAACAATAGAAGCTTTATTGGGTTACACCGCTGAGGAATTTTTACAGAAAAACAGAGATTTTTTTTATTCGCTCATGCATCCTGAAGATGTTGGTCTTATAAAACAAAAAAACCTTGAGTTAATTAATGAGGGTAATCTTTTAACTGAGCCAGCAGAAATAGTAAAAGATTTTAAATACAGGTTAAAACATAAAGACGGCAGTTATCGCTGGCTGCACACTTTCGCCACAATATTTAACCGCGATAACAATAACAAAATAGATGAAATTTTAAATATTTCTGTTGATGTAACCGAAAGTCATTTATTAACGCTGAAACTGGCGGCAATGAATGAACAAATGAGGCAAAAAGAAAGTGAGCACCAGCGAATGATAAATGAGATTGAGGATTACGCCATACTGATGATCGACAAAAACGGAATCATTCAAAATTGGAATAAAGGAGCAGAAAAAATAAAAGGATATACTGCTGATGAAATTATAGGTAAAAATTTCAGGATATTTTACAGGAAAGAAGATCAGAAAAGAAAGCTTCCTGAATCGTTACTTGAAGAAGCAATAAAGAACGGCAAAGCAACTCATGAAGGCTGGCGCATACGCAAAGATGGTACTACTTTTTGGGGCAATATTGTAATTACTGCGTTGCATGATGAAAACAATAATGTAATCGGTTTTTCAAAAGTTACACGCAACCTTACTGATAAAAAAATTGCAGAAGACCAGATGAAAGAATATGCGCGGCAAATGGAGAAGCAGAATGAAGAATTGCAGAGAATTAATATCGATCTTGATTCTTTTACATACACAGCAAGCCACGATTTGCAGGAGCCTTTAAGAAAAATAAAAACCTTTTGCAATCTTATAGAAACCAAAGCGGGTAAAACTTTTAGTGAAGACACAGCGGCATATTTCAACAGGATTGTAGCTGCCGTTTCGCGCATGCAAAACCTTATTGATTCGTTGCTTAATTATTCCCGCACCACTTCAGCAGAAAAAATTTTAATACCAACTGATCTTAACAATATTGTTGAGGAAGTAAAAAAAGAATTGGCTGAAATGATTGCTGAAAAAGATGCAAAGATCATTTATGAACAATTGCCGGTTATAAAAGTAATACCCTTACAATTTCAGCAATTGTTTTTAAATATCATTTCAAATGCTATTAAATACAGCCGCGCTGATGTGCCACCGGTTATTCATATAACTGCTGAGCAATTTTCTGAAAGAAATGAAGACAAAACCCAGAATCTTACTAAAATTTCTGTCAGCGATAACGGCATTGGCTTCGAACAGAAATATGCAGACAACATTTTTAAGCTTTTTCAAAGGTTACATGGTCGCACAGAATATTCAGGAACAGGTATTGGTCTTGCCATTTGCAAAAAAATTGTAGAAAATCATAACGGAACTATTAATGCTATAAGCGAGCCGGGAAAAGGTTCAACGTTTATAATTACCATTCCTTCTAATGATTAATTGTTGCCATAGCTGTAGCTGAATTTAAACCGAAGCCAAAGCCACATTAAAGTCCACAAAAAAAAGCTGCATTATTCGTATTAGGTTAATTCATTTCAATACTTACTTTCGCTAACCAATTAATTGCTTATGAAAAAAATTTTTTTTCTTGTTGTTGTTTTTTCTGCAACAATATTGTCTGCACAAACAAAACGTCCTTTAAATCCTTCAGATATTTTACGATATGTTGATGTTTCTGATCCGCACGTTTCGCCTGATGGAAAGTGGTGCACTTATGTAGTTACAACGGTTGATACTTTAAAAGACAGAACAAACAGTGATATATGGATGGTAAGCTGGGATGGAAAAAATAATGTGCAGCTTACAAACAGTGATGAAGATGAAAGCACGCCACGCTTTAGCCCGGATAATAAGTACATATCTTTTTTGTCTTCGCGCAGTTTTGATGAAGATAAGGATGATGAAAAAAACGATGAAGCACAATTATGGTTAATGAACCGTTTGGGTGGTGAAGCAACAAAAATAACAGATGTAAAAAATGATATCGAAGATTACGTGTGGAGCCCTGATGGAAAGAAAATTTTATTGGTGATGAGTGATATTGATTATTCGGATACCGCAGAATCGGGAAACAGGTTACCCTATGTCATCACGCGCTATCACTTTAAACAAGATATAGAAGGTTATCTTGATAATCGCAAAACACATTTGTATTTGCTGGATGTTGATACGCATAACATCGATACATTAACATCAGGAAATTATAATGAAGAACAACCTGCCTGGAGCCCTGATGGAAAAAAGATCGCTTTTGTAAGCAATCATTCAGAAGACGCAGATAAAAATGAGAATGATGATATATTTATAATGGATGCTGCAGAAGGTGCAGTGCCATATCAGCTTACAACATGGAAAGGTGAAGATGTACAACCTGTGTGGAGTCCGGATGGAAAATCTATCGCTTATTTGCAAAGCAGCAGCGATGAGAATTTTACAATGTATGGTGAAAATATTTTAGCAGTTATTTCTGCAAGTGGCGGCAAACCTGATTTAATTTCTGCGTCTGCAGACAAACAATTGTATGAACCTCGCTGGAGCAAGGATGGTAAAAATATTATTGCATTGATGGAAGATGACCGGCAGCAACTTGTTGCGTCGTTTGATGTGGCAACAGAAAAATACACAAAGCTTGCCAGCGGTGAAAAGGTTTTCTGGAATGCTGAATTAAATCAATCAAATGGTGATTGGCTTGTAAACATGACCGATCCGCAAACACCAAATGAATTATATGCGTTGGAGAATACGGGACTGCGCAGGTTAACACATGCAACAGATTCTTTTCTTGCTCCGCTTCAAACAATAAAAGTGGAAGGCTTTCAAAGCAGGAGCAGTGATAGCACACTCGTATCCGGAATTTTATATCGCCCCTCAAATGCGCCTGCAAATACAAAGCTGCCTTTAATTATGTATATACATGGCGGACCTGTTGGTCAGGATGATTATGAATATGATCTGCATCGCAACATGCTTGCAGCAGCAGGTTATGCGGTCGTTGGCGTTAATTATCGCGGCAGCAGCGGCAGAGGTAAAGATTACATTCGCGCTATTTATGGTGATTGGGGTGACAAGGAAGTGATGGATATTCTTGGCGCAAACGATTATTTAGTAAAACAAGGCATTGCAGATTCAAGCCGCATGGCTATTGCAGGCTGGAGTTACGGCGGAATTCTTACTGATTATACCATCGCATCAACAACACGTTTTAAAGCTGCATCAAGCGGCGCGGGAAGTGCATTGCAGTTGAGCATGTATGGTGTTGATGAATACGTAACGCAGTACGAAACAGAGTTAGGACCACCATGGAAAAATCCTGACTTATGGATTAAACTTTCTTATCCTTTTTTTCATGTAGATAAAATAAAAACACCAACACTTTTTATGGCAAGTCAAAAAGATTTTAATGTGCCTTCGGTTGGTGCGGAGCAAATGTACCAGGCTTTAAAAAGTATAGGTGTGCCAACAGAGCTTATCATTTATCCGGGGCAGTTTCACGAAATAACGGTGCCAAGTTATATGCAATACAGGTTCACGCGTTATCTAGATTGGTTTGGAAAATATTTAAAGTAATTTCAAGTTATTATTTAAACGCTCAAATACATTCTCAATATTTCTTTGCCGAAATGATTGTTTAAAATTTTTCTTGAATCTTTAAACAATCGTTTTAAAATATTTTTACGCTGCATGTCGTCATCGCTTCCCCGCAAAAAAAGATTGCCGCTTTTTCAACTTGTTGCCGTAATATTTTTAACTGTTTCAGGCGGACCTTACGGTCTTGAACCTTTGCTTACTTATGCGGGCAATAACGGTGCTCTGTTGTTATTGATTGTAACGCCATTGTTGTGGGATGTGCCCACAATATTTTTTGTGCTTGAACTGAATAGCATGATGCCTGTTACCGGCGGTTATTATCAATGGGTGAAACGGGCTTTGGGTTTGCGTTTTGCTTTTTATGAAGGATGGTGGACATGGCTTTACACTTTTGTTGATCTCGCTATTTACCCGGTGTTGTTTGTAGAATACGCATCTTATTTTTTCCCGGGAATTGAAGCGTATAAAATTCCAATTTGTTTAATCATTATCTGGGCGGGCGCAGGGTTAAATATTTTAGGTATTGTACCCGTTGGAGAAACATCGCTTGTGCTGGGCGTTGCAGTTATTGCACCATTTATAATTTTATTTATTACTGCATTTACTTCGCATAATGTTTTGTTTTCTGTGCCGCATCCGTCATTAAGCGGCATGCATTTTTCTACACTCGGACTTGCATTGTTTACCGTGATGTGGAATTTCTGCGGATGGGATAATACGATGACGTATGCAGAAGAAGTGGATAAGCCGGTACGCTCTTATATTACATCAACTGTAACTGCATTTGCAATAATATTTGCTGTTTATTTTATAACCATACTTACATCACAGGCAAGTGGCATAAGTTACAATGTTTTAAATGATGAAGGCTTTCCTGCAGTGGGTTCTTTAATTGGCGGAAACTGGCTTGGAGCTTTAATTGCAGCAGGTGGCATGGCAAGCACATTAGGATTGTTTTCTGCTGTATTATTATCTGTTTCGCGTGTACCAAAAGTAATGAGCGATGATAAGCTGCTTCCCAAAAAATTACATGCTATTCATCCGAAATTTAAAACGCCATATATTTCAATTATTGTTTGTGCACTTATAGTGAGCTTTATGATCTTATGGACGTTTGCAGATCTGTTGATCATTGATATTACTTTATATGGCGCAGGTTTATTCTTAGAATTTGTATCGTTAATTGTTCTTAGAAAAAAAATG
>JBEHXR010000070.1:0-12922 GCA_048498595.1 Bacteroidota bacterium | reverse complement strand
TATAGGTACTTTGATTGTAAGATTTTTCGGCTCGTATATTCCTGATTCAATTTATTTATCTAACTGGAGAGTGCTTGTTGGCATTATGTTTTTACCAACATTGTTGTATGGGATTTTATTCGTGAAGCTTACTTTCCCTGTTACTGAACGCGTAGCAAGCGGCATCAGTACATCGCAAATGTATAAGGCATTATTAAAACCATTATTTATAGTGATGATAATATTGATGTTTGGTACCGCCATCACAGAATTATTTACCGGGCAATGGATTGATGTGTTACTGAAAAATGTAACTGATAATGCCATTTTATTATTAACGCTTGAAACAGGTGTAATGGTGTTGGGTCGTGGTTTGGCAGAACCTGTTGTACACAAGCTTTCGCCGCAGGGTGTGTTATTGATGTCAGCAATTTTAGCAGCGTTAGGTTTGTATTTGTTAGGTCATTCAACGGGTAATATGTTGTTTGTTGGCGCCATTGTTTTTGGAATGGGTGTTTGTTATTTCTGGCCAACCATGCTTGGTTTTGTTTCTGAAAATTTACCAGAAACAGGCGCAGTTGGTTTAAACTTTATGGGTGGTGCAGGCATGTTTGCCGTTTCTGTTTACATGATTTTTATGGGCGGATATTATGATAGGTTAGTCGCTGCTCAATTACCCGCAGGGGCAAGCCTTTCTGCATATAACGCTGCGCCTGCTGGCTCTGATATGGCGAATACATTAAACAATGCGAAAGCACTCGCAGGTCCGCATATCATAAATACAACCTTAACGATTCCACTTATTTTAATTGTAGCATTTATAATATTATTTATTTACATGCGCAGCAGAAATGCGAGGCCATTGCCAACCGCAAATGCTGCAATTGCTAATCCTTACGAAGATCAATAATGGCAAACAGAAGAACAGTAATAAAAAATTTAGTTGCAGGCTCCATCGCAATTCCTGCATCAAAAGCTTTCGCAGGCGATATGATAAGTTCAAACAAGAATAGGCCTTTAAAATTAAAAGGCAATATCAACCATTCTGTTTGCAGATGGATATTAAATGATCATTCGCTTGACGACCTCTGTGAAGTTGTGAAAAGTATCGGCTTTGGTGCCATTGATTTGCTTAAGCCCAATGAATGGGCGACGGTTCAAAAGCACGGTATTTATTGTTCAATGTGTTATACCGCTGGCGATTTCACCAATAATTTATACAACGGATTTGCGCACCCGGATCAGCATGCGCAGTTAATAAAAGATTTTACTGAAGTAATTCCTTTAATCGCCAAAGCGGGTTATAAAGACGTGATTTGTTTTACCGGCACACGCAACGGCATGGATGATGAAACCGGGTTCAAAAATTGTGTTACCGGTTTGCAGCAAATACTTCCGCTTGCAGAAAAAAACGGCATCACCATGCACATGGAATTATTAAACAGTAAGATCGATCATAAAGATTATATGTGCGATCATTCTGCATGGGGCGTTGAATTATGCAAGCGCGTTGGTTCACCCAACTTTAAGTTGTTATATGATATTTATCACATGCAAATTGATGAAGGCGATATCATCAGAACAATAAATGATAATCATGAATACTTCGGACATTATCATACAGGCGGCGTACCGGGCAGGCATGAAATTGATGATACACAGGAATTACATTATCCCGCAATTATGCGTGCAATAGTTGCCAGCGGATTTAAAGGCTATGTCGCGCAGGAATTTATGCCAACATGGAAAGATAAAGTGGCTTCCATTAAAGAGGCAATTCAAATATGTGATGTGTGAAAATCGTGAGACGTGAAAAGTGAAACGTAAAAATTTCTCACCCTGCTATTTCACTTCTCAGCAATTTTAAACTTAGAAACAATAAAACTCAATAATAATGGCTGACAATGTTTTTGATGCAATCGTAGTTGGCTCAGGCATCAGCGGTGGCTGGGCAGCAAAAGAACTTTCAGAAAAAGGCTTAAAAGTTATCATGCTCGAACGAGGCATGGATATTAAGCATATTTCTGGTTATACAAATACCAATAAAGATCCGTGGGAATTTCCGCATCGGGGAAGCCGCACACAACAAATGATTAAAGATTATCCTGTGTTACGCAGAGATTATCCTTTAAATGAAATGAATCTTGATTGGTGGGTAAATGAGAAAGAATCGCCTTACACAGAAATAAAACGGTTCGACTGGTTTCGCGGCTATCATGTAGGCGGGCGTTCGCTTTTGTGGGGTCGCCAAAGTTACCGCTGGAGCGATTGGGATTTTGAAGCAAACGCAAAAGATGGAATCGCTGTTGATTGGCCCGTTCGTTATAAAGAGATCGAACCTTGGTATGATTATGTTGAAAAATTTGCGGGCATTAGTGGTAACCGCGACGGCGTACCTAACTTACCCGATGGTCAGTTTATGCCGCCGATGGAAATGACTTGTGTTGAAAAGGATGTAGCAGCGCGTATCAACGATCATTACAAAGGCACTCGCTTTATGATTATTGGTCGTACTGCAAATATTACACAACCGATACAGGCAAGAACCAATTGCCAATATAGAAATAAATGCTGGTTAGGTTGTCCGTTTGGTGGATACTTCAGCACACAATCTTCTACATTACCTGCAGCCATGAAAACAGGTAATCTTACGGTTCGCCCGTGGAGCATTGTAACAAAAGTGTTGTATGATAAAGACACAAAAAAAGCAACAGGCGTTGAGGTATTAGATGCACAGAACAATCAAACTTATGAATACAAGGCAAAGATTGTTTTCTTAAATGCATCTACCTTAAACACAGCATGGATATTAATGAACTCAGCAACTGATATTTGGCCGGATGGATTGGGCAGCAGCAGCGGTGAACTTGGTCATAATTTAATGGACCATCATCTTGGTGTCGGTGCGTCAGGAACAGTAGATGGTTACGAAGACAAATATTATTACGGAAGAAGACCGAATGGCATTTACATTCCTCGTTATAGAAATTATTTTGGTGATAAGCGTGATTATTTACGTGGCTTTGGTTATCAGGGCGGCGGTAGTCGCCAGGGATGGAGTCGTGAAATTGCTGAAATGCAAATAGGCGCTGACTATAAAGATGCACTAACTGAACCGGGTAACTGGACAATGGGAATGGGTGGTTTTGGTGAAATGCTTCCCGATCATAGCAATAAAGTAACACTGGATAAAAACACGAAAGACAAATGGGGACTGAATGTGCTTGCTATTGATTGCGAGCTAAAAGATAATGAGCTGAAGATGCGCAAGGATATGTTGAACGATGCTGTTGAAATGCTCACGCTTGCAGGTGTAAAAGATGTACATGGCTTTGATGGTGATGGCACACCTGGTCGTGGCATACACGAAATGGGTACAGCGCGCATGGGTGCAGATCCTAAAACATCTGTACTAAATAAATGGAACCAGGTTTGGGATGCACAAAATGTTTTTGTTACGGATGGCGCATTTATGGCAAGCTCTAATTGCTGTAATCCGTCCCTCACCTATATGGCATTTACCGCACGTGCCGCAGATCATGCAGTAAGTGAATTGAAGAAACAAAATATTTAATTCAATTTGAAAATTTGAAGATGTGCTAATTTGAAAGTGAACATCGTTCATTAAAGCATTTTCAAATTTTCAAATTCACAAACTTTCGAATTAAACGTGCCGCAAGACAGTAGTAAGGTTAATATCAATTCCGGTGGTGTTCAAGAAAACACGTACGATGCTATTGTAATTGGCAGTGGCATTAGTGGCGGGTGGGCTGCAAAAGAATTGTGTGAACATGGCTTAAAAACATTGGTGCTTGAAAGAGGGCGCGATGTTAAGCACATTAAAGATTATCCAACAGCAAACTTAGCACCGTGGGAATTTAGACATCGCGGCGGCATAACTGAAAAAGACAAAATAGAAAATCCGGTTGCATCGCATTGTTATGCTTTTGAAGAAACAGCGATGCATTTTTTTGTAAAGGATAAGGAACATCCTTACATACAGGAAAAGCCTTTCGACTGGATTCGCGGTTACCAGGTTGGCGGCAAAAGTTTGACGTGGGGAAGATGCACGCAGCGTTGGAGCGATTTTGAATTTACAGGTCCGCAACGTTTTGGTTATGGTTGGGATTGGCCAATTCGTTATGCTGATGTTGCGCCATGGTATTCGCATGTTGAAAAATTTATTGGCATTTGCGGTAATAAAGATGGTTTGGAGTCAATGCCCGACGGCGAATTTCTTCCGCCGTTTGAATTGAATTGTGTTGAGCAACATTTAAAAGAAAGCATCGCAAAAAATTACCCCGATCGTCATTTGGTGCATGCACGTTGGGCGCATTTAACGCAACCAAATCAAATTCATATTGAGCAAGGAAGAGGTAAATGCCAGGCAAGAAATTTATGTACGAGAGGTTGTCCGTTTGGTGGTTATTTCAGTTCTAATTCATCAACATTGCCATGGGCTGCAAAAACCGGTAACTTAACTATTCGTCCCTTCTCCGTTGTTCATTCCATTATTTATGATGAACAAAAACAAAAAGCAACAGGCGTTCGCATTATCGATACCAATACAAAACAAGCAACTGAATATTTTGCACGAATAATTTTCGTGAACGGCTCTGCTTTAAACAGCAATCTCATCTTATTAAATTCAACATCCAACCGTTTTCCAAATGGTTTAGGAAATGATAGCGGCGTTCTCGGAAAATATATTTGTCATCATAATTACCGTGGTTGGATAAATGGAGAAATTGATGGCTTCACAGATACTTATTTTTATGGTCGCAATCCAACAGATGCCATCATCGCCAACTATCGTAACCTGCATAAAATAGATACAGATTTTCTGGGTGGATATACAACGTATTGCGGCGCACATCGCGAAAGAAATAACGGCGAAAATTCTGCTGAACAAATTGGTGCTGCATATAAAGAATCAATGACAGAACCTGGTGGTTGGAATGTTTATGCATACTTACAAGGTGAAACAATTCCGAAAGAAAAAAATCATGTGCGTTTAAGCACAGATCAAAAAGATCCATGGGGAATTCCACAATTAATTACATCTGTTGAATATGATGATAACGATGATAAATTATTGAATGATTTTTTTGTGCAGACAGAAGAAATGTTTACAAAAGCAGGCGTAAAAAATATTTATCATTCAGATAGTAAACAAGCGCCGGGTTTAGATATTCATGAAATGGGCGGATGCAGAATGGGCGCAGATCCAAAAACATCAATGCTTGATAAATGGAATGCATTACATCACTGCAAAAATGTTTTTGTAACTGATGGCGCATGTATGACGAGCACGGGCAATCAAAGCCCAAGCATTTTATACATGACATTAACAGCAAGAGCATGTAATCATGTGATAGAAGAGATGAAAAAAGGAAATGTATAGAATGGCTGATGCCGGATTTTATGATGACTGATATAAATTTTGTGATTGTGGATTTAGAGATTTTGAGATTGATAAATCTGGTTGAATTGAATAAATCAGACATCTCAAAATCAAAAAATCAGAAATAAAAAAATGGGGGACACTTTAAATATAAACAACAAAGGTGTTCAGCAAAACACATACGATGCAATTGTTATCGGCAGTGGCATTAGTGGTGGTTGGGCTGCAAAAGAATTGTGCGATCACGGAATTAAAACTTTGTTGCTTGAGCGCGGAAAAAATGTTGTGCATATAAAAGATTATCCAACAGCAACAATGGCGCCGTGGGATTTTCCCCATCGTGGTGAAATGCCAATCAAAATAAAAGAAGAAAATCCGATTGTGTCAAGATGCTATGCTTTCTACGAAGGCTCGCAACATTTTTTTGTAAAAGATAAAGAGCATCCATACGTTCAGGAAAAACCTTTCGACTGGATTCGCGGTTACCAGGTGGGCGGTAAGTCTTTGTTATGGGCAAGACAAACACAACGCTGGAGTAAATATGATTTTGAAGGACCGGCACGTGATGGTTATGCAGTTGATTGGCCGATACGTTATGAAGATTTAGCGCCATGGTATTCGCACGTTGAAAAATTTGCAGGCATCAGTGGTAATTATGATGGTCTTGAAACGTTACCTGATGGTGAGTTTCTTCCCGCATGGGAAATGAATTGCGTTGAAAAAGATATTCAGCAAAAAATTAATGCCGCTTATTCAAACAGGAATGTAATTCAAGGTCGCTGCGCACATCTTACCAAACCTAATCCTATTCATATACAGCAAGGCAGAACACAATGTCAGGCAAGAAGTTTATGCGAACGTGGTTGTCCGTTTGGTGGTTACTTCAGTTCGAATGCTTCAACTATTCCCTGGGCATTAAAAACAGGCAATCTTACTATTCAGCCTGAATCAACAGTGCATTCAATTATTTACGACAATAAAAAAAATAAAGCGGTTGGGGTTCGTGTCATCAATACAAATACAAAGCAAACAACTGAATATTTTGCAAAGATCATTTTTGTAAACGCAGCTTGCTTTAATACAAATCTTATCTTATTAAATTCAACATCTAATCGTTTCCCAAATGGTTTTGGAAACGATAATGGTTTACTTGGAAAATATATTGCATTTCATAATTATCGCGGCACTGTTTCGGCAAGCTATGATGGTCCGATGGATAAATATTATTACGGCAGAAGACCAACGCAGCCAATGATGCCGAATTTTAGAAACGTGTATAAACAGGAAATGGATTTTCAGCGCGGTTATATGACATTTTATGGTGCTGGTCGAGAAAGAGCTTGGGGCGAAGGAAAGGATCAAATTGGCGGAGAGTACAAAGATGCAATATCAGAAGCCGGCAATTGGTATGTATCTATGATGATGCAGGGCGAAACCATTCCGAAAAAAACAAATGAAGTTTATTTAAGCAAGGATAAAAAAGATGATTGGGGAATTCCGCAACTGGTTTTTAATGTTGCCTACGATGATAACGATGAACGATTGCTGAAAGATTTTTTAACGCAGGCATCTGAAATGTTAGATAAAGCTGGTTGCAAAAACATTGAGCAAAATGATAGCAAGCAGGCGCCGGGTTTAGATATTCATGAGATGGGCGGATGCAGAATGGGCAAAGATCCAAACACATCTATGCTTAATGCGTATAATCAATTTCATAATTGCAAAAATGTTTTTGTAACGGATGGAGCTTGTATGGCAAGTACCAGCACGCAAAATCCATCATTAACATTTATGGCGTTAACGGCAAGAGCAGCGAATTATGCGGCAGAACAACTAAAAAAACAAAATATCTAATTTGAAAATTTGAAGATGTGCTAATTTGAAAATGCACATCCCGTTCGAACATCATTTTCAAATTTTCAAATTCGCAAATTTTCAAATTGCAATGCCAGATAGTAGTAAAGTAAATATCAACAACAAAGCGCAACAGCAAAATACTTATGATGCTATTGTAATTGGAAGTGGCATAAGTGGTGGCTGGGCTGCAAAAGAATTATGTGAAAACGGTTTGAAAGTTTTGATGCTTGAGCGCGGAAGAAATTTTGAACACATCAAAGATTATAAATCTGCATCGCAGGATATTTGGGATTTTCCGCATCACGGAAGAGTAACTCAAGAAGAATTAAAACGTCATCCAATTATTGCACGCACATGGGGAACGTATGAACCCATTATAGATTATTGGGCAAACGATGTTGAAGCACCTTATGTTGAAGTAAAACCTTTTAAGTGGTGGCGCGCTTACCAGTTTGGTGGCCGCTCAATTTTATGGGGCAGACAAAGTTATCGCTGGAGTGATTTTGATTTTGAAGGAAACGCAAAAGATGGTTGGGCAATTGATTGGCCTATTCGTTATAAAGATATCGAACCTTGGTATGATCATGTTGAAGAATTTATTGGCGTGAGTGGATCTAAAGAAAATTTGCCACAATTACCTGATGGACATTTTACACCGCCAATGGATTTGACTTGTGTTGAAAAAGATGTATCGGCAAGAATCAAAGAAAAATTTAACCGCAGCATGATCATTGGCAGAAGTGCTAATACAACTATTCCAAAACCTGGCAGAACAAATTGTCAATTTAGAAATCGTTGTTGGGAAGGTTGTCCGTTTGGTGGATACTTCAGCACACAATCATCCACATTTCCTGCAGCGATGAAAACAGGAAATTTAACGATGCGTCCATGGAGCATCGTTACAAAAGTTTTATATGATAAAGACACGAAGAAAGCAACAGGTGTTGAAGTGTTGGATGCAGAGAACAATCAAACTTATCAATATCATTCTAAAATAGTTTTTGTAAACGCATCTGCATTAAACAGTGCATGGGTATTAATGAATTCTGCAACAGATGTTTGGCCCGATGGTTTGGGCAGCAGCAGCGGCGAGCTTGGACACAACATCATGGATCATCATTATAATGTTGGTGCAAGTGGTGATATTGATGGTTACGAAGACAAATATTATTACGGAAGAAGACCAAATGGTTTTTACATTGTACGCTTTGCAAATCTGTTTAATGATAAAAGAGATTTTCTGCGTGGCTTTGGTTACCAGGGTGGAGGTAGTCGTGAAAGTTGGAGCAGAAGTGTTGCCGAATTAAGCATTGGTGGTGCATATAAAGATGCACTTACAGAACCCGGTGGCTGGACGATTGGTATGACGGGTTTTGGCGAATTGTTGCCTTATCATGAAAATAAAATTTCGCTTGATAAAAATAAAAAAGATAAATGGGGTTTGCCTGTTTTAGCAATGGATGCAGAGTTGAAAGAAAATGAATTGAAGATGCGAAAGGCAATGAAAGATGAAGCGGTTGCCATGTTTGAAGCAGCCGGTGTAAAAAATATTTCCAGCTGGGATAATGGTCATGAAATTGGTGATGGCATTCATGAAATGGGCACAGCAAGAATGGGCAACGATCCAAAAACCGCTGTGCTGAATAAGTGGAACCAGGTTTGGGATGCGCAAAATGTTTTTGTAACGGATGGCGCTTTTATGGTTTCAAGCGCATGTCAAAATCCTTCATTAACTTACATGGCGATGACGGCACGTGCTGCAAATCATGCGGTGGAAGAATTGAAGAAAGGAAATATTTAGATAAATTTCTGATTGCTGATTTTGGGATTTTTTGATTAAAGAACAAATCGCAAAACCCGACTTCACGAATCAGAAATAAATTAGAATTTTAAATCATGATGCTGATAAAAATAAAGTATCATAAAAAATAAAAAAAAATACACATTATGGATAGAAGAGAAGCCTTATCACGTGTTGCGCTAATTGTTGGCGGAACAATTATCGGCGCAGAAGCATTTCTTTCCGGTTGTAAAAACACACCTGCAAAAGAAGGCTTGTTTGCTGCTGATGACATTGCTTTATTAGATGAAGTTGGTGATACAATTCTGCCAACTACTGCATCATCACCCGGCGCTAAAGCGGCGCAGATCGGTCAGTTCATGAAAGTAATTGTTACTGATTGTTACACGCCAGATGATCAGCGCACTTTTACTGAAGGCATCGGAAAATTAAATGATGCTGCTAAAAAGAAGTATGATAAATCATTCATGGATCTTACACCGGATCAGAAGCACGAGTTTTTAGTTGGTCTTGATAAAGATGCAAAAGATCGTGCTGCAGAACTGGCTGCGAAAGACAGCAAGCTTACAGATGAACAAAGGCATCAGCGTAAAATGGAACAAGATGCAGGTACTTATAAAAGACCAGCTGAAGATGACCCCCATTATTTTAGTTTAATGAAACAACTTACACTATGGGGTTACTTCACATCAAAACCTGGTGCAACACAAGCTTTGCGTTACGTAGCTGTGCCCGGAAGATATGAAGGTTGTATTCCTTACAAAAAAGGCGATAAAGCCTGGGCAACTTAAAGTGTAAGAGGTAAGAAGTATGAGGTATGAATAATTTTCACTGAATCATTCAATACAAAATATATCTTGCTGAAAAAATATTTCGAAGTTAAAAGCCCCGCATTTGCGGGGTTTTTTTATTTTACATCTGTACCGGTTTGCCTGCAGCAATATTGGCAACGTTCTTTTTAAATTGTTCGCGTGTATTCGATCTTGGAAAAGGTTCGGAAGGTATTGGCACATTTAAAAAATTACACAAAGGTTCCCAGCCGGATTTTATGTCGTAAACGAGAGAACGTTCCTTCGGTAAAAAATTCAGCGTTTCTTCATTGATGGCATTATATCTTCTTATCACTTCCTGTTTATCTTTTAAATTCTTTCCAAAAATATTGTCAACCAGTTCGCCATCATATTTAAGCACAGGGAGCCTTTCTCTTATTGCTGATGAAAAAGGCATTCTTATCATCATCTTAGCTATGCGACCGAAAGAAGGTTTGCTTGCCCAGAAAATTGTTTCCATTGCACTGTTATACCAACTCTCAGCATCACGAATTGTATGAATAATTTTCGCATTGGGATAAGCAGTAATGATCTGTTTGTAATAACGTGCAACCGGGTAATCAACTGCAGATACATAACCATCAAACAATTTCTCCCACTCAACCGCTTCGCCCTTATCAGCCTGCTTAAAATAAACGAGGCGAACGGGTTCGCGCAGCAATTCTTCCATATGATAACACTTACCAAAACCGAGCATTTCAAGGGCAAGTTTTAATGAATGTGTGCCGGTTCTTCCAACACCTGAACCAATAACCTGTAAACTCATATAGCAGTATTTTAGAAAAATAAAAGTAATGGTTATAATTGAGTTTGAAATTTGATAATTTCAAATTATAAAACTTTTTGTATGAAAAGTATATTTAACCTTGATGACAAAAATGATATTATAAATAGAATAGATCAACTGCATCCTGATTCAAAACCTATGTGGGGAAAGATGAGTGTTTCACAAATGCTGGCGCATTGCATTGTACCAACTAAAATATCAGCCGGAGATATACCAGGCAAGCGAAATATATTCGGAATATTATTCGGAAAAATGGCAAAGAAAAAAATAGTGAGCGAAGAACCTTTTAAGAAAAATTTGCCTACAGATCCAAGTTTTGTTGTAAAACATAATCCCAATTTTTATGAAAGCCAACGCGAACTTAAAGCGCTTATAGAAAAATTATATAACACTGATAAAATGGAATTAGAAAAAAGAAAGCATCCATTTTTTGGTAAGCTTACAATTAATGAATGGGGGCTTTTGAATTATAAACATTTTGATCATCATTTGAGACAGTTTGGTGTATGACAAAGTTCTGGCTGCATAAACTTTTAATTATATAAGCACTTATACAATTATTCTTCATAAAACTCTTCTGCTTTTTCAGTTTATTATATTCCATATTGCAACTAAATAGTTAGATGCTTTTTAAATAAGCTAAATTTGTATCACTTATCATTCTGCATAAACCCACAGAATAAATTATTTTATGAAGCGGGTAATATTTTTTATAGCATGTTTCTTTCCGTCAGTAATTTTTTCTCAGAAAATTTTATCTGTAAAAATTGATGGTAGCATTAATCCTGCATCTGCAGAATACATCATTAAAGGCATACAAAAAGCAGAGGCTGAAAAAGCAGAATGTGTTTTGATACATCTTAATACGCCCGGCGGTTTATTAACATCAACAAGAAATATTGTAGGCACGATGATGAAATCAACAGTTCCTGTTGTAGTATATGTTTCTCCTTCCGGTGCACATGCAGGTTCTGCCGGTGTTTTTATTACACTCGCTGCAAACATTGCTGCTATGGCGCCCGAAACAAATATTGGTGCAGCGCATCCTGTTTCGCTGCAGGGAACACCCGATACGATTATGAACGAAAAAATGGCAAACGATGCTGCAGCTTTCATCAGGTCAATCGCGCAGAAAAGAAACAGGAATATTGAATGGGCTGAGAATGCAGTGCGCATGAGTATTGCGTTATCAGAGAAGGAAGCGCTTGAAACAAATATCATTGATTACATCTCGAATAATGATCATGAACTGCTTGCACAAATTGATGGCAAAAAAACAGAAGTAAATGGCGGCACTAAAATATTGCAAACAAAAAATGCTTCTGTTGAAAACTATGAAATGGGTTTCTTTCAAAAAGTGCTTGACAAACTGAGTGACCCGAACATTGCTTACATGTTAATGATGATAGGATTCTTCGGAATTTTATTTGAACTCTTTAATCCGGGCGCAATATTCCCGGGCATTGCAGGTGTTATTGCTTTAATCTTCGCTTTTTATGCTATGAGCAACATGCCGGTGAATTATGCAGGATTGAGTTTAATTGTTTTCGGCATTATTCTTTTTTTACTCGAAATAAAAATCATCAGTCATGGGTTGCTTACAATTGGCGGAATAGTTTCGATATTATTGGGTTCTTTATTTTTATTTCGAAATACGCCGGCGGAAAATTTTGCATCGGTTTCATACACGGTTATCATTGCCACTACTGCTGTAACAACTTTATTTTTTCTTTTTGTTGTGGGCATGGGTTTAAAAGCACAACGCGCAAAACCTGCAATTGGTTTAGAAACTTTTATTGGTAAAACAGGTGAAGTAATCAACGAGCTTGCTCCTAAAGGAACAATAAAAATTAATGGCGAAATATGGAAGGCTGAATCGCTTTCAAACAATATAAATGAAGGAGAAAAAATTATTGTAAGAAAAATAAACAACCTTACATTATACGTTGAAAGGCATAGTTGATTAATATAAATTTTTTTAGTGACTTATATCTAAATACATTAATCATAATTAGTAACGGTTTCTCAAAGTTCCTCCACCGGGAGAGATTTAGGGAGGCTTTAAATTTTAAAAACCATGCAACAGTTTCCAGTAGCGCTCATAATAGTAATTATAATTGGCTTATATATTCTTGCCAGCGCCATACGTATTCTTCGCGAATATGAACGTGGTGTAGTATTTAGATTAGGAAGAGTTTTAAGCGGAGGTGTAAAAGGTCCCGGTCTTATTTTATTAATACCGATTATAGACAAAATGGTAAAGG
>JBEHXR010000069.1:0-12970 GCA_048498595.1 Bacteroidota bacterium | reverse complement strand
AAAAATTTTGCAATCGGTTTGGGGTTACAAGGTTTATCCAAATACAAGAACGATTGATAATTTTATTCTCAACTTCAGAAAATATTTTGAAGCAGACAGTCGCAATCCAAAACATTTTCATTCTGTGCGCGGTGTTGGTTATAAATACACCGATTAACTTTCTGCCTGCAGTTGTTCAATCGTTTCTTTTATCTCGGTAAAATATTGGTGCAAGTCCGTTTCAGTTTCAAAAGGCGCATACATTTTTTCATCACACAACTGAAGCAGGTTAAATGTTCTGGTGCACAAAGCAGGATCTGCTTTTTCTTTTAAAGCTGCTATTAAAAAAGTTTCAGAATGATGATGCGAATCAGTTTTTTCGGATACAGCTTTCAACAACAATTCTTTGCCTTTGGCGAAAAATAATTTTATATCAGTAATAGTTTCCATCTCGTTCCAATATCTTGAAAAATCAGTTTTGTATTTAAATTTTACTATGGGTTCAAAAACAGGCGGTGGCGTAATGGTTGGTTGTTCAACTATCTTTTTCTGTGATTGTTTTTTATTTTTTTTATAACTGATAAAGCCAACCGAAGCAACAACTATTGCAATCGCAGGAACTATCCATAAATATTTCCGGTTTGAAATATCGTAATTTACTACACCGGTATATTCATCTTTTTTTGAAAGCGCTTTTGTAAAATGAACGGTGAGCGTATCAGTTGTAATTGTTTCATAATTTTTTAGCGATGTATTAAAGTAACTAAAGCTGATAGGCGGAATTTTAATTACACCTTCTTTTTTTCCAATGAACGGAATATCAAAAACCCTGTTGCCACTTATCGGAAAATTATTTTGATCCACATGCTGTGAATCATTGCCATCAAAATGCTCGGTGCCTGCAGGCCAACTTACATTTGGTTTTGTGATTGCATCCAAATTTCCCGCGCCTGATATTGTTACAATAAGATGATCATTTTCATCAACAGGAATTTTATTTTCCACTGCAGAAGCTGCTATGCTGAATAAACCGGTGATTCCATAAAAATCTTCAGGCTTATTTTTTTCGGGCAACGGCAAAACTTCAACTGAAGTTGCAGGATTGGTAATTGTTACGTTATACCTATTTGAAAAATATCCTTCTTCATCAGGTATCTCTACTTCATCGGAAATTGTTGCAACACCAATTGAAAGTAAGCCGGGTTCAACCGGCGTAAGCTGCACTTTTCTTATTACATAAACCGTATAAGTTTTCCCGTCTATAATTTCAGATTCAGGTGCATCGCCAAAATTCAATTCCTTTACGCTGCAACCTGTAAACTGCGGCTGATTTAAAACAACTGCATGCCCGCTAACAGCCGTATAAAATTTATATAAAGCCATCAAAGGTTCGCCAACAAAAATCTTATCCTTGCTCAATTCAACCTTTATAAACATTTTACGCTTTAAAATCTTTTGCATGCTGGTGCTGTCGGTTTGGTTTTGCGGGCTTGTTATTAATGATGGCAGTTGCGCAATTATTTTGTTTTGGAAAAAAAACGCGCAGATGAAAATTAAAATGTGCCTGGTTAAGCTAGCAGCGAAAGATTTCATTCTATACAAAGATAAATGTGCGTGTAATCTTTTGCTTGTGTAAACTGGTTAAGATACGGTTAAAGGCATCTTCATAACTCAGTATTTATAACTCGTAATTCATTGCTATGTTTGTTGCAATAAATAGTTATGGCATTTTATCCCATTGATACAATTATTGATTTTTTAGAGCCTGTTGGTAATTTTCATTTTGCTGAAAGCGACAGAACTTACAACGCAAACCAACTAGGCAGTTTCATTGATGTATACACAAAAAATTTTCCTGATGTTGATGCTGCTGACTTAATTATTGTTGGTTGCGCAGAAAGCCGCGGTGCAGGTGTTAGTACAATTGATGCTGCAGGCATAAATGCTGTGCGAAATCATTTTTATCAATTATATCGCTGGCATGCAGATGTAAAGATTGCGGACATCGGAAATATTAAAACTGGTGCTTCTCCCGATGATACTTATTCTGCTTTGCAGCAGGTGTTGAGTGAATTATCAGATTTAAATAAAAAAGTTGTAATAATTGGAGGTACGCATGATGTAATGCTGGCGCAGTATGATGTGTTTGTGAAAAAACAAAAAATTATTGAAGCCACTTGTGTAGATGCATTTTTGGATATGAATACAGAAAGCCGGTTTGCTGCAGAAAATTTTTTAATGAAGATGTTTACGGACGAACCGAATTATCTAAAGCATTACAATCATATCGGGTTTCAAAGTTATTTCGTTCATCCTGCAATGCTTGAAACAATTGATAAGTTACGTTTTGACTGTTATCGTGTTGGAAATGTAAAGGAGCATATTGAGACAATGGAACCTGTTATTCGCAATGCAAATATTTTTTCATTTGATATTACAGCTATTCAACACAGTCATGCGCCGGCAAATAGAATAACCCCAAATGGGTTTAATGGTGAAGAAGCCTGTACATTGATGCAGTATGCGGGTATGAGTAGCTTGTCAAATTCAATTGGTATTTATGGCTACAATTATCAACAGGATGAAAGCGAACTTACCGCAAAACAAATCAGTCACATGATTTGGTATTTGTGTGATGGTATTCAGAAAGGCAAACACGAATCACCATTACAGCAGCGCGAAAATTTTAATGAGTTTAAATTAATGTTTGCTGATTTTGAAACACTGTTTTTACAAAGCAAAAAAACACAGCGCTGGTGGATGCAATTGCCCGATAAAACTTTTGTTGCATGCAGTGATAAAGATTATGTTACTGCATCGCAAAATGAAATACCAGAACGTTGGTTAAGAGCAGTAGAAAGAGGTTGATGTAAGAAATAGCAATATCCTCTCATGATCATTAAAACCCGGCTTACAGAAAAAGATTATATAAACCTAAGTTTTCTTTTGTGGTTTAGAAGACCTTATACCAGGATAATTTATGGAGTTTTCATTTTCTGTATGTTAGTTTCAATTTTTGGCAACCGATTTTTGCAGAAGGATATCAGTTCCGATATTATAATACCTGTTATTGCACTTGCAATTTTACCTGCTTTTACTTATCTCAGCGCAAAAAGAGATTACGCCGCCAACTCAAGAATAAAAGAAAATATCGAATATAAGTTTGAAAAGGAGTATCTGATTATTGAGGGCGAAACGTTTAAAACTCAATTAAGCTGGGCTAAAATCTACAGGATTACTCAAACAAAAAATTGGATACTGATTTGGCAAAACCGTCATGTTACGAATGCTATTCCTAAAGAAGATATTTGGGAAGGAGAAAGAGCGGAATTAAAAACTATCCTCTCAGCGCATAATATTAAAAACAACTTGTAACAAGAATTTTAGATCATGTATATATCGGGTGACGTTTAAGCCTAAAATTTAAATATTCAATAAGACAGAAAGCTGGATTATCGCAAGGTGGCAAATCGAGATTCAACAGAAATTTTAGAAATAAGCACAAATAGAGCAGAAATACGCCTTAATATTTGTAACTTTGCGACCCGCTTTTTAATTTTAGGTACTTTAACTAACTTATAAGCATAGTTTTTGCGTATCTAAGTATAAATAATAAAGGATAATCAGTTATGAGGCAGCTAAAAATTGCTACCCAAATTACCAATCGTGATTCGCAGGCAGTTGAAAAATATCTGCAGGAAATCTCTAAGATTCCGATGATAACTCCCGAAGAGGAAACCACACTCGCACAGCGCATTAAGATGGGTGACCAGAGAGCACTGGATAAACTCGTGCAGGCCAATTTACGTTTCGTGGTATCTGTTGCTAAGCAGTACCAGCACCAGGGTCTTTCTCTTAGCGATCTGATCAACGAGGGTAACCTCGGTTTGATAAAAGCAGCCCAGCGTTTTGATGAAACAAAGGGTTTTAAATTCATTTCTTACGCCGTATGGTGGATTCGCCAGTCAATCTTACAGGCGTTGGCAGAGCAGGGCAGATTAGTCCGCCTGCCTCAAAACAAAATTGGCACCTATAACAAAGCAAATAAAGCCTACATGGCTTTTGAGCAGGAACATGAACGTGAACCTTCAACGGAAGAACTAAGCGAAATTCTCGAGATGAGTGAAACGGAAATCAACAACATTTTTCAAAGCAACACAAGGCATACTTCGCTGGATGCACCGGTGCATGAAGCGGAAGATGTAGCAATGGGTGATTTGCTGGAAGGAAGTGATGATACTGATGAAGATGTAATGAAAGATTCTTTACGTGAAGAAATTAAGCGTGTATTGAAATCACTTAGTCCGCGGGAAGCAGAAATTGTGAATGCTTATTTCGGTCTCGAAGGTGAAAATGGAGTTACCATTGAGCAAATCGGGATGAAGTATGACCTTACAAAAGAACGCATTCGCCAGATTAAGGAAAGAGCAATTAAGCGTTTGCAAAAAGCACGTTACAGCAGTTCTCTAAAATCTTATTTAGGATAATTTTATTTTAGTAAGAAGCTTTAAAAGCCGTCCCGAAAAATCGGGATGGCTTTTTTTATTTTATATAATTGTCTCTCCTTCTGTTTCTGTTAACTGTTTATACGCTTTATATAATTTTTCGCGCACAGTTGAATTGGATTTATTTTGAATGGCTCTTCCATCAATTTCGTATACAGGAGTCAACTCACCCATTGTCCCTGTTGTAAAAACTTCATCAGCATTATAAAATTCTGCAATAGAAATATTTTTAAGGTAAACGGGAATTTTTAATTGATGTGCAAGCTTTATAACATTCGTTCTTGTAATGCCGGGCAAACACGCATCTGCATTTGGTGTGAGCAGCAAATTATCTTTCACCATAAAAATGTTGCAGGCATTTGTTTCAGCAACAAAGCCAAGATTGTCTAACATAATTGCATCATCAGCGCCGCAATAATTGGCTTCAATTTTTGCGAGAATATTATTGAGCAAATTATTGTGATGAATTTTTGAATCGAGATGCATAGGTGAATTGCGGCGAATGTGTGAAGTGATCAATTTTATTCCTTTTGCATTATCATACACCGGCAGTTTATATTCTGCAAGCACAATTAAACAACTTCCTTTTTGATTTAATCGCGGGTCCATTCCTGAAGTAATTTTTTCTCCACGCGTAAGTGTTAAACGAATATGCGCATCGGTAAAAAAATTATTTGCTTTTAATGTTTGAAAAATGGCATCTTTTATAAATTCTTTTGTCGGAATATCTGCAAACATTAATGTATGTGCTGATGCATGTAAGCGATTAAGATGTTCATTCAAACAAAAAACTTTACCATTATAGATTCGCAAGCCTTCCCATACTGCATCACCGCCTTGCACGGCGCTGTCAAATACAGAAATTTTTGCTTCATTGCGATGATATAATTTGTCTCTAATAAAAATTTGAATGTTCTCGTTTTGCGGATAAAATTTTTGTTGCATGTTAATTTAGTTCGTACACAACTGCTTCATAAGCACGAAGCGAATTGCTGTTATTTTTTGAAGAATAATTATTAATTAAAACTTTTGCCTTGCTTACATCAATACCTGTATTTGCAGTTGCGCTTTCTGCAGAAAAATTTAAAAGCACCAACAGTTTTTTGTCTTCCAACTCTCTTGTATAAGCATATACTTTTTCGTTCTCACTATCCAGCAAATTATATTTTCCATAAATCAAAACAAGATTTTCTTTTCTTAGCCGAACCATCTTTCTGAAATAATTCAAACAACTATTTTGATCATCTTCTTGTGCCGCAGCATTTATTGTTTTATAATTTGAATTTACTTTTAACCACGGCGTTCCCGATGTAAAACCTGCATTATCGGAATCATTCCATTGAAACGGCGTGCGACCATTATCTCTCGCCATAATTTTTTGTGCTGATAAAAAAGCATCTAAGTCGCCGTCATTATTTTTTATTTGCTGATACATGTTGATCGTTTCGACATCGCGATAATCATCGATTGAATCAAACTTAATATTATTCATTCCTAATTCATCGCCGTTATAGTAATATGGCGTTGCCCGCATTGTCATTAAAAAAGTAGTGAGCATTTTTGATGATAACTCGCGAAATTCAGGTGCATCATTGCCCCAACGCGTAACCATTCGTGGCTGATCATGATTGCCAAGATAAACCGTTCCCCAACCTTTGTCTGCAAAAATATTATCCCACTTTGTATAAATGTGTTTGAACTGAATAAGATCATAACCACTTGCATCCGGCACCTTAAATTGATTTGCCAACAAACCTAAACCCATTCCTTCAAAATGATACAACATATTTAATTCATGCCTGTCTTCATCTACCAAAAGATTTGCATCATGTGTTGTAATGCCAACGCCTTCTGCAACCGTCATCACATCATACTTACTCAAAATTTTTTCATTCATTTCTTTTAAATATTCATGCAAATGCGGACCATGTGCATAATAACTAATATAATCTCCGTGATATTTTTCAGGCAGCGGCGGAAACGTTATATCTTTTGAAATGAAAGGAATCACATCCATTCTAAAACCATCAACGCCTTTATCAAACCAAAACATAATCATATTAAAAATCTCTTCACGCACTTTTGGATTCTCCCAATTTAAATCAGGTTGAAAATCTCCGAAATAATGTAAGTAATATGAATTGGTTGATTCATCATATTGCCATGCATCGCCGTTCACATCAAAAAAGCTCCAGCGATGCGCAGGCTTTCCCTTTTCTGCAGGCCACCAATGATAATAATTTCTGTAAGGATTTTCTCTTGAACTTCTGGATTGTTTAAACCACTCATGTTGATCGCTGCTATGATTTACAACTAAATCCATTACTAATTTTAAACCGCGTTCATGCATTCCATTTAGTAATGTATCAAAATCATGCATTGTTCCAAATTCCTGCATGATGTTTTCATAATCACTGATATCATAACCATTATCGCCGTTAGGTGATGAATAAATTGGGTTGAGCCAAACCACATCAATGCCCAAACTTTTTACATAATCCAGTTTTGAGATAATGCCTTTTAAATCGCCAATGCCATCGCCATTATCATCTTTAAAACTGCGCGGATAGATTTGATAAACCACAGCTTCTTTCCACCACTTTCTGTTGAGATTTATTGTGTCTGTATTTTTTGAACTCATTGCTGGTGATTGTGTCTACAACTAACTGCAAAAACCGTGAAACAAAAATGAAGTGGAGTTTTTTTATTCGATGTTATTTGCTGACGTTTTTGCTTTTATAGAATGCGGATACAATTGCTCATAAAAAAATTTGCTTTCATTATACAAAGATTCATATTGAGAAGGCAAATAACGCTCACTTGTTTTTTGTTTTTCGAAACCTGTTGATTGATGCACATTGTCGTACCAATATTTTGCCCAAATACCATCGTAAGGTTTTGCGCCTGGTTGCCAGTGCAACATTTTTTTTGTAAATGGAATTTGCAAAGCATCACATAATTGTTGCAAAACATTTTCAGGCGATTTTAAAATTTCATTTGAATCGAGCACAATGCAGGAAAGTTTTTTTTGTTTAAGATGATTGAACAAGAACCATTGCATTTCAATTCCAATATCCTGCATGGTTACTTCACTTCTTACTTGTGCATATGATGCAATGATTTGTTTAGGATCGCGAATAAAAATGATGTTTTCTGTTTGTGCTAAAAAATCAAGATTAATATTAACGAGATGATGTGTCATCTGTTTAAAGAAGGCAATGGGTTTGTGATGTTGCGCCAAAATAATTTTATTAATTACTTCTGTTGCACTGTTGCTTTGCGATTGTAAAATTTCTTCTTTGCCAGGATGATCGCTGTTTGTTTCGAAAAGATAATGTGCATACAAAGGTTCGTCAAACACAATTGTATCATCGCGTTGTGCAAAAGAATACATCATTGCTGTAGAAATATTACGCGGACTGCTCCAGAGATTTATACGCTTCATCGAACTAAATTAAATAAAAGCCCTCCTGTAAAACAGGAAGGCTTCTTGAATTTAATGGGGCTAACAAATAAATTAACCTAATCTATAACTATTTTTTCTGTTTGAGATTGTGTGCCTGCAGAAATTTTAATAAAATAAATTCCTTTTGTAAACGGTTGCAAAGAAATTTTTTCAGTGTAGCCTTTCTCAATTGCATTGAGTGTTTTGTTCATCAAAATTTTTCCTTGTGCATTTGTAAGTATAAGTGTACCGCTTTTTATTCCTGCATTAAAAACAACATTGGTGTAACTATTTGCAGGGTTAGGTTGCACGCTGATAATTTTTACAAGGTTGATACTTGCCGCAATACTATTACCTTCTTTTCGTGCTGCCGTTATTTGAAAGTCTGCATCCGAGATGTCGAAGAAAATATTATCAGCAGCAACAACTTTTATTCTTGCATTTGTTGAAGTTTGCATGGGCAATACAATGTATGCAACACCATCATTGGGAATGTTTGATTTTAGTTTTATTGGAAAGGTGTTGCCACCATCTAGCGAAAGTGTAATATTAACATGCGAACAATTAACAGGTGCGTCAGTTGTATTTGCTACATCCCATTTTACAACATGATGTGAGCCTTCAACCCAGGAAACATTTGTATTGGGCGTTGTAACTTTAAACGGGCCGGCATTTGCATCTACAGTTACAACCATGTCATCAGAATTTGTACTGCCGCCACCAGCATGATTATCTCTTACTGTTACCCTGAAATCTAATGTGCGGTTTACAGAAGGTAAAACTTCCCACTCGTTGTTGTTTGTTCCATCTAATATACTTGTTAAAGCAGGAAAATTTCTTTTGGTTGATGTTACCGGTGTAAGCGAACGAAATACAGGTCCTGTTGTAGAAGTTGAATCAGGAAATCTGTTTGACGTGCCGTTATCCTGATAAACATCATACTGTTCCCAGCAATAAGTAAGCGAATCATTATCTGCATCACTTCCATGTGCGTTTAAAGCAAAAGGTGTTGACTTTGGAATAGTGTAATCTTTACCTGCATTTACAGTTGGCACTGTGTTGCCTGTTGGCGTGACCACAGCACATGTTGCACCAAAACCGTTGGTTACATATTCATCAATTTGCTGCACACTTACTGCGTGAAAATATGGGTCGCTGTGCGGCTGAATATCTGTTGAACCTGTGGTGCCTGCATAACCCATGATAGTAGAACCACTGCCTGGTTCCATTTGAGCAATGGTGCCTTCAAAAGAAAAATCGAATGTATGATTACCACCAAACTGGTGACCAATTTCATGATCCCAAAAATCAACAATGAAAGGATCTGAGGTTAGATCAGTTTTAAAGCCGGTTGCACCAGAACCTTTCAATGAATTATCACAAACACATCCGATGCATCCTGCATTACCACCTGTTGCATAACCCATGAGTAAATGACCTACATCATAATTGCTGCTTCCAATATAGCTGTCGAGTGTGCGTTGTGATTGTGTGTTCCATGCGCCGGAAAAATAACCTGTTGGGCTGCTTTGAAAAGGATCTGTTGAACCGTTTAAAAAAATAATCGTGTCTTCATTATTTACATAATTAAGATGAATGCCAAAATCTGTTTCAAAGATTGCATTTGTTCTGTTGAGATCTGTAACCAAAACAGAAAGCACACTTGCTTTTTTTTGCGTACTATTTGTTTCAGATCCATTCAAACACAATTTAGAAAATTCGCCACCTGTTGTTACTGCAAAACGATATGTTCTTAAATTTCCATCACTGGTTGTAAAAGGTTTTGCTGTGCCCTGAATATTGCTGTTTAATATTTTTTCCAGCTTGCAATCGAAAACTTGTTTCTCCTGAGAAATATTACTTCTGTCGAACACAACATACAATTGATTTGCGGTTGTAACGGGATTAATGTAAACGGTATTTCTTTCAGCAGAAATAATTATTGCATGAAAGCCAAGTGGTGTAACATCGAAATGAATTACAGCTGAGTGATCTTCAATTCCCTGGCCTGTATATGTTCTTATGTTTGGATATTTTGCCTGGAGTTTAGCTTGCATAACAGGTGATTCACTCACACGAAAATGCTCAACGCTTCCATCTGCAACAGGAATAGTAATTATAAAATGAGAGTTTGGAACAGCTACCATTGAACGAAGCGGCGCTTGTTTTAGCGCATTGGTTAAAGCTGCTTCATCAAGACTAAACAATTTATAAACTGCAGGTTTGAATGAGCCGGTAAATAATTGTTCACCTTTTGTGAAGTTTGCAACCTGATTTGCTTCAACGGATTTCCAGAAATTGTTTTGGGCAAATAAGGTTGTACATAAAAAAGATAATACACAGAGTAAAAAATTTTTCTTCATGCGGAGTTTTTTAGTTCTTAGTTAAATCAAATTTATAGGTTTCATTCTTAGAAACGTTTTATAACGCTGAACGGGTTAGTAATTTATCCTTTTTCCGAAAATGCCTGCAGCAGTTGTATTGCCTGATTTGCTTCCTTCACATCATGTACACGCAAAATATTTGCGCCGTTTAATAAAGCTATCGTGTTTAGAACAGTTGTGCCATTTAACGATTCTTCTGCGGTAATGTGCAACGTTTTATAGATGGTTGACTTTCTTGAAAGACCTGCAAGAATTGGTTTATTTAATATTTTAAAAATTGAAAGCTCTCTCAGCAATTGAAAATTATGTGTTGATGTTTTACCAAATCCAAATCCTACATCAATAATTACATCATTAATATTATTTATTCTGCATTTTTCTGTTTGATGAATAAAAAAATCCAACACTTCACTTGATACATTTTCATAAGCTGGATTTTGTTGCATCGTTTCAGGCGTTCCCTTCATATGCATACAGATGTATGGAACATTTAATTTACTAACTGTTGAAAGCATTTCATCATCCATCGTGCCGCCGCTAATATCATTCACCATACATGCACCGGCTGCAACTGCGTTTTTTGCAACTGCAGCAGAATAAGTATCAACAGAAATAAATATTTCAGGAATTTTTTTTTGAATCGCTTCAATTGCTGGAATCACTCGTTCACATTCTTGTTCAACAGAAATTCTTTCGCTTTTCGGTCTGGTGCTTTGCCCGCCAACATCAAGCATAGTTGCACCTTCTGTGATCATCTTTTCCGCCTGTTGTAAAATTTCATCAATGGTTTGGAAACGGCTTTTATTGTAAAATGAATCAGGCGTTACATTAATAATACCCATTACAATGGGTTTATTAATAACAAGCAATCTTCCGTTACAATTAAGCGTGAACATTATTTGTTTGATTATTTTTGATGCATTACAAATATAAGCTACGAGCTTTGAGCGGCGGGCTGTGCGTAAGTATAATAATAAAATTTGAAATTATAAATGACGACAGAAAAGCAGTTTGATGCTGCAATAGAAAATTGCAAAAACATTTTTATTAAGAAAACGATTGATTATGGAACAGCGTGGCGTGTATTGCGCACCATTTCTGTTGTTGACCAGATTTTTATTAAAGCGTTGCGCATAAGAAATATTCAAAACCTCGCACAACAAAAAGTTGATGACGATGTGCAAAGTGAGTTTGCGGGTATTATTAATTACGCGATCATTGGTTTAATTCAGTTTGAAATAAATAATGCAACAGTTGAAGAATTGCCTGTTGATACGGCTTCAAGATTATATAACGCTGCTGTTGTTGTAACAAAAGAAACCATGCTGAATAAAAATCATGATTACGGCGAAGCATGGCGTGAAATGAGCCAGGAGAGTTTTGTTGATCTTATTCTGATGAAGCTGTTGCGCATACGCCAAATTTTAAATAACGATGGACGAACTTTAATAAGTGAAGGCATCGATGCAAATTATATTGATATAATAAACTACGCTGTTTTTGCATTAATACTAATTGATGAAGGAAAACATGCGGGCTAAATAATGTTTGAGTTTATGACATCTTCTAAAAAAAATACACTATTAATTATACGTTGGGTTGTTGGGCTGCTTTTTATTTTCAGCGGGTTAATAAAAGCAAATGATCCGCTTGGTTTAAGTTACAAAATGCAGGAATTTTTCGAAGCATGGAATTGGTACACATTCAACAACTATACTTTGGCTTTATCACTCGTAATGAATGTATTTGAAGTGCTTGCCGGCATTGCAGTAATTATCGGGTGGCGAATGAAATTATTTACGTGGCTGCTTTTATTGCTGATAATCTTTTTTGCTTTTTTAACCGGCTACGCGTTGTTCTCCGGAAAAATAAAAACATGTGGTTGTTTTGGTGATTGTCTTCCGTTAACACCTGGCGAATCGTTTACAAAAGATTTGATATTATTTATTTTGATATTGATTTTATTCATTAATAGAAATCAAATTTCATCTAACGTAAGAACGTTTGCTGCCGTAACAATTTTAATGTTATGCATCGTATCTGTAAGCGCTTTGCAGGCGTATGTGATGCAACATTTGCCGCTGCTCGATTGTTTGCCTTATAAAAAAGGAAATAATATTTTGAAGGAAATGCAGCCGCCTCCTAATGCTGTTCCTGATAGCGTAGTGATGGTTTTCAAGTATAGAAAAAATAATAAGATTATTGAATATAGCATGAATGATTTGCCTGCAGATCTGGATTCAACTTATGAATTTATTGACCGCAGTGATAAAGTTGTAAGACAGGGAAACGCCACGCCGCCAATAACAGATTTTGCTTTATCCACATTACAAGGAAATGATACAACTTCTGCAATTTTAAATTCAACTGCATACAGTGTAATGTTGTTTGCGAAAGATTTTGAAAATTATCCAAAGTGGAATAACAGGCGATTTAGAAAACTGCAGCAAATACTTCAGCAAAAAAATATTCATTTATTTATTATAACGGCTGATAAACAAAACGGCGCAACATTATTCGGCAGTAAAAATAATATTACAGTGCTTTTATGTGATGCCACAGTTATAAAGACTGCGGCAAGAGTAAATCCAACTTATTTTGTAACGAAGGGCGCAGATATAATTAATAAGTTTAGTTATGTTGATCTCGCAAATAAT
>JBEHXR010000068.1:0-13027 GCA_048498595.1 Bacteroidota bacterium | reverse complement strand
TGTTGCACAAAAAAACAATCAAGCCAAGATAGCGGTATTACTGATTTTTTCCAAAATGCGATGTGCCACTTCCATCGCCATTAATCCATCAATTTCATTTACCACCGTATTTGTGTTTTGGTTGATCGACTGCACAAAAGATTGCAGTTCTTCTTTTATTGCATTTACAGGCTCAACGTGCGCATCAACAATGGTAATTGTTTTAATGCCGGATGGCGTTTCAATATCAAAATTGAAAGAACTTTCATCATCTGCAGATTTCAGTTTAATGATCTCTGCCTTCTTTTCTAAAAAATCAATTCCTATATATGCGTCTTTTTGAAACAAGCGCATCTTGCGCATTTTTTTCATGCTAATTCTGCTGCTGGTTAAATTGGCAACGCAGCCATTATTAAATTCGATACGCACATTGGCAATGTCCGGCGTATCCGTCATCACAGCAACGCCGCTTGCGTAAATATTTTTCACATCGCTTTTAACCAGTTTTAAAATAATGTCGATATCGTGAATCATCAAATCCAAAATCACACTTACTTCTGTACCGCGTGCATTAAACTGCGCCAAACGATGCACTTCAATAAACATCGGGTTTAACTCAACATTTCTTAAAGCTAAAAAAGCAGGATTGAATCTTTCCACATGACCAACCTGTAATTTTACGCCTGCCTCTTTTACCATTTGCACCAATTGCTTTCCCTGTTCTAAAGTATCTGCCATTGGTTTTTCAACAAACACATGCTTACCTTTTTTTATAGCGGCTTCGCATAATTCAAAATGATAATTTGTTGGTGCAACAATATCTGCCGCATCAATTTCATTAAGCAATGCATCAACCGAATTAAAATGCTTTAAGTTATATTTTGCACTAACCTCTCTTGCAGTTGCTTCACCCGGATCATAAAAACCAACTAACTCAACATCTTCAATTTCTTTCCAGTTATTTAAATGAAACTTTCCTAAATGACCAACTCCAAAAACACCAACTTTAAGCATACAAAAAATTTGATGGCAAAGATTATAACTATTTTGAAATTTGCATGGTAAAGAGAAGAATTGTTATTGATATTAACACAATTCATGTTATCTAAATTCTTTCCTAAATTGTGCGCCGTTATTTAAAACCATTTTACTAATTGCGGATATTTGTACGCTAAAAATTACTTTACCACATGCGTTTATTGAAGATTCTTGCTCTGCCTGTTTTTGTTATTTTAAGCTTTTCTGTTTCAGCCCAGGACAATGTAAATTCAAAGTCGTGGTATCTGGATGACCAGGCTTCAGATTCTGTTGATGGCATTAGCCTTAACAAGGCTTATCAATTTTTAAAAGGAAAAAAATCGACACCCATAATTGTTGCAGTAATTGATGGTGGTATTGATACAACACATGAAGATTTGAAAAGAATTTTGTGGACGAACAAAAAAGAAATTCCCGGCAACGGTATTGATGATGATCATAATGGTTATGTAGATGACATTCATGGCTGGAATTTTTTAGGCAATAAAAACGGGCAGGATCTGGATAAAGCTTCTGATGAACGTTCAAGGGTTTATTATAGTTTGAAAGATAAATTCGATAATAAAAACATCAACGAAGATTCTTTAAATGCCGATGATAAATGGTTGTATGATGAATGGAAAAAAGCAGCCAGCGAAATGACGGTTACAAGCGATGAACAAATGGAAGTGATGATGCTCGATGCGCTGGACAAAACATTGCATAAGCAAGATGCCATTTTGCAGGAAGAGCTTGGTAAAAAAGAATATTCTTTAAACGACCTGGAAACAACACAATTATCAAGTTCAAAAGGTCAGCAGGCAAAAACAAGTTTCTTAAATATTTTAAAGCTTGAACAGGTTGATACTTCAACAACAAATACCGCTTTGTTTGCAGACCTTGAAGAATATCTTGATCAAAAAAGAAGCGAGTTGAATAATAAAACAACAGCGCCGCCGGATTATCGCGCACAAATCATCAAGGATAATTATTATGATATCAATGATAAATATTATGGCAATAATGATGTAATGGGTCCTGATGCAGACCACGGCACGCATGTTAGCGGAATTATTGCGGCAGACAGAACAAACGGTATCGGAATAAACGGTATTGCTGATAATGTACAGATCATGATGATTCGTGCAGTGCCTGACGGTGATGAATATGATAAAGACATTGCATTGGCAATTAAATATGCGGTTGATAACGGAGCGAAAGTGATTAATATGAGTTTTGGTAAAGGATTTTCACCGCAAAAAAAATGGGTTGACGAAGCGGTGAAATATGCAGATGATCATGATGTGTTGCTTGTGCATGCAGCGGGCAATGAGTCGCATGATATTGACAGCGTTGATAATTTTCCAAATCCTGATTTCTTATTTATAAAATCAAAGCCGGGAAATTTTATTACTGTTGGCGCTTACGGAGATCCAAAAGTTGATGAAGGAAAATATATTGCTTACTTCAGCAACTATGGAAAAGATGCTGTTGATGTTTTTGCGCCGGGCGTAAAAATTTATTCAACGGTTCCGCACAGTTATGGTTATCACGATGGAACAAGTATGGCTTCCCCTGTTGTTTCCGGCATTGCAGCTTTAATCCGTTCTTACTATCCGCAACTAAGCGCAGAGCAGGTAAAAACAGCGATTGTAAAATCTGTTAAGCCATATGCCGGCGAAGTGAATAAGCCGGGCGATTATAACAGCACAGAAGAAACTACTATGGATCAATTGTGTGTGTCTGGCGGTTTTGTAAATGCAGATGCTGCTATTGAATATGCTTCTACTTTAAAACCTGATAACAAAGAAAAAACGAAAACAAGTTTGCAAAACAATTTAGAAAAAAATTAAATCATGCCAAGACCACAAGCTAACGAATGCGCACCTTACTATACGAGATATATAAATCTTGTTGAAGGAAATTCTATCAGCGAAATTGTAAACAAATACGCTTTTGATTTGCAGGAATTTTATAACAGCCTGCCTGATGATAAAGCAAATTATGCATACGCAGAAGACAAATGGAATTTAAAACAGGTGTTGCAGCATGTTACAGATGCGGAACGCGTTTTTGCATATCGTGCTTTACGCATTTGCCGCAACGATAAAACGCCGCTTTCTTCTTTTGATGAAAATGCTTATGTAGCAAATGGTTTTGCTGAGCAAAGAGCTTTATCGTCGTTAAAACAAGAATTCAACTCAGTACGTGCAGCTACTGATATTTTTCTTCTTTCATTAAATGATGAACAAATAATGCGTATGGGTACTGCTTCAAATAATCCTGTTTCTGTAAATGCATTGGCGTTTATTATATATGGTCATTTGCTGCATCATAAAAACATTTTTACCGAACGGTACGGAATATAGTTGATAGAATTTTTCAAATTATTGCAGACCTGCCAGTTAAAAAAGCTGACAGGTTTTTTTGTTTGAAAAAATTTAATCGAAACTGGTGGCATTTTCTTTGAACTATTTATGCAGAAGAATAATGTATGAAACTGAAATCAATTTTTACAGCAGCTTGTTTTATATTTTGTTTGAGTATGATCGCTTGCCACACAAAAACCAATGCCGGAAATACATGGGATTCTACAGGTAAACATACAATGCCTGGCGATTCAACTATAAATAAAATTGATACCGCTGCATCGTCTTCTGCGGTTGATACAGTAAAAATGATGAACGATACTTCTCAACAATAACATTCTCACATAAAGCATTTTTTAAAGCGTAGCAGTATGTTTATTTTTATTGAATGAATATTGAAATGTTGCGGGAATATTGTCTTTCAAAAAAAGCGGTAACAGAAGATTTTCCGTTTGGTGAAACGACACTTGTTTTCAGAATAAAAAATAAAATATTTTTATTGGTTTCGCTTGATGCAAATCCATTGCAGTTTAATGCTAAAAGCGAACCCGGTAAAGCTGTTGAGCTGCGCGAACAATACGATGCCATTCAACCGGGTTATCACATGAATAAAAAACACTGGAACACGATTGTAATAGATGGAAGTGTTCCATCAGCCTTAATAAAAGAAATGATTGACGATTCTTACAATTTGATCGTTGAATCGCTGCCCAAAAAACTAAGAGAAGAATTGTAGGTATTATGCTGTTTAAATAATTATATTGCGTTGCTGCTGCAAGCTGATAACTTAATTTTTCATTACTTAATTGCTTACCATTATGGCACAATCAACAACCGCCGTAAAGCACGTTACTATTATTTCGCATACGGTGAAAGATATTCCGCAACGCCTTTACTCACTCGATGCACTTCGCGGATTTGATATGTTCTGGATTGCAGGCGCCGAAGAAATTGTACACAGTATGGCAACTGCAACCGGCAATTCTTTTTGGCAGGGATTTTCAAATCAACTTACTCATCCGGCGTGGAATGGTTTTCATTTTTACGATTTGATTTTCCCGTTGTTTCTTTTTATTGCCGGCGTAGCAACACCTTATTCTGTTGGCAGAGAACTTGAAAAAGGAAAAAGCAGAAACCAATTGTTAGCGCGTGTAATTAAGCGTGGTTTAATACTCGTGCTGCTTGGAATTATTTACAATAATGGTTTGAAAATCCAGCCGATTTCTGAGATACGTTTTGGCAGTGTGCTGGGTCGCATTGGTCTTGCTTACATGTTTGCAAACATTATTTATTTATACACAAAAGAAAGAATGCAGGCAGTTTGGTTTTGTGGTTTATTAATTGGTTATTGGTTGTTATTGAAATTCACTTCAGCTCCCGGTTTTCCGCATGGCGATTTAACGATGCAGGGAAATTTTGCTTCGTATGTTGACCGTTCTGTTTTACCCGGCAAACTCTATTTAGGCATTCACGATCCCGAAGGTCTAATGTCAACTATTCCTGCAATTGGTACAGGCTTGCTTGGCATCATGACCGGAAATTTTTTGAAGAACAATACAAAATTCAGCGGCGCAAAAAAATCATTGTACATGTTTATTACAGGTATTGTTTTTCTTGGCATCGCACAGCTATGGAATCTTGATTTTCCCATCAACAAAAATTTATGGACAAGTTCTTTTGTAATGAATGTTGGTGGTTACAGCTTAATCTTACTTTCTATTTTTTATTATATCATTGATGTGAAAGGTTATAAAAGCTGGGCATTCTTTTTCCGCGTAATTGGAATGAATTCCATTCTTATTTATATGTCCGGAAGATTTATAAACTGGGAATACAGCAACGATGCTTTCTTTGGATGGCTTGGTCAATTATTTGGCAACCCGTGGAACGCAGTAATCATGTCCATGTGTTTCGTGTTTGTAAAATGGCTGTTCTTATACTTCATGTATAAAAAGAAAATCTTCTTAAGAGTATAACATCAACTTAAAAATTATTTTATTTTTTTAAATACCCGCTAAAAGAAATGGGTTGCCTGTTAACGCTTGTTACCTGCAGGTAAGCGTTTCCATTATTATATGCAGTAAGCACAAATGTTGCCGCATTCATTTTATCTTTTGTGATAATTGTTACCTCGTAGCTTCCTTTTTTCTTAGGCACAACCTTATAAGTAAAGTTGGTGGAAGTAAAATTGTAACCGGCATCTTCCGGATTAATCGGCGCTGTATAAGCTCTTCCAAAATACGGCAAAGCAGAAATCAGCGAGTCGCCTGTAATACGTAAAAAATATTCTGATGTTAGAAATCTTTGTCCGCCGCGCTGAGGCGTCATTCTTTGCGCTTCAAATATAAAATGCCTGTTGTTTATAAGACTATCTACTTGCTTTGCTGATAAGTTTTGCGCATTTGCATTGGCTAAAAATAATGTTGCAAAAGTTGCAAGAATTAATGTGCGTATCATAGGTTTTTTTATTTTTTTGAACAAGGATTAGACCGAATACTTTCGCTAAATTTTAAATCCTTTATCAAAACAATTTGTGAAAAATCAAACTGTAAACTACGAACTGTAAACTCTAAACTCTAAACTATCTTTGCGAAAATTTTTTAGTGATGAATCTTGGTTATTTTTCTTATCCAATGCCGGCAAATGAACCCGTTTTAAATTATGCGCCCGGCTCTAACGAACGCAAACAATTAAAAAAGGTTTTATCAGAATTAAAAAATCAGCAGGCAGATGTGCCGATGTTTATTGGCAGTGAAGAAGTGCGCACAGGAAAGAAGACAGCTTTACATCCGCCGCATGAAATTGCACACACATTGGGATATTATCATGAAGGAAATTCGGAACACATACATAAAGCAATTGATGCCGCATTAAGTGTAAAAGAAGCGTGGGCAAATATGCCATGGGAAGAACGGGCGCATATTTTTTTAAAAGCTGCAGATTTAATGGCGGGAAAATATCGCTACCACATGAACGCAACAACCATGCTTGGGCAAAGTAAAAATGCTTTCCAGGCAGAGATTGACAGTGCATGTGAGCTAATAGACTTCCTGCGTTTCAATGTTCATTTTTTAAGCGAAATATATAAAACACAACCCAACAATGCGCCGGGCATGCATAACCGTTTGGAGTTTCGACCACTCGAAGGATTTGTGTTAGCAATTACGCCGTTTAATTTTACAGCTATTGGCGGTAATCTTCCAACAAGCGCAGCTATGTGCGGCAATGTTGTTGTTTGGAAACCTGCACATACACAAATTTTTGCAGCGCAAATGTTCATGCGCATTTTAAAAGAAGCTGGTTTGCCTGATGGTGTTATTAATTTAATTTATGTTGATGGAAAAGAGCTTGGTAAAATTTGTTTCTCGCATCGTGATTTTGCAGGCATACATTTTACAGGAAGCACCGGTGTGTTTAACACGATTTGGAAAACGATTGGCGGGAACATTGGCAATTATAAATCTTATCCAAGAATTGTAGGTGAAACAGGTGGAAAAGATTTCGTGCTCGTGCACAAATCTGCTGATGTTGATGTTGTCGTTACGGCTTTGGCAAGAGGTGCATTCGAATTCCAGGGACAAAAATGTTCTGCTGCTTCACGTGCATATTTACCTTCCAATCTGGCAAATCAAATCAAAGAAAAACTCATCGCTGAAATTAAAACGATGAAGATGGGCACTGTAGAAGATTTCAGCAATTTTATAAATGCAGTGATTGATGAAACATCGTTTGATAAAATAACATCTTACATTGAAAATGCAAAGAAGGATGCAAACGCAGAAATTATTGTTGGTGGTAATCATGATAAAACAAAAGGTTATTTTATTGAGCCAACAGTAATAGAAGCAAAAGACCCGAACTATGTTTCTTTATGCGAAGAAATTTTTGGTCCTGTGCTTACCATTTATGTGTATGATGAAAACAATTTTGAAGAAACAATTTCGCTTGTTGATAAAACTTCACCTTACGCTTTAACAGGAAGCATTATTGCCAGAGACAGAAACGCAATTGCATTAGCAACAGATAAATTAAGAAACGCGGCAGGCAATTTTTATATCAATGATAAACCAACCGGTGCAGTTGTTGGTCAGCAGCCATTTGGCGGCGCAAGAGCCAGCGGCACAAACGATAAAGCGGGAAGTATCTTAAATTTATATCGCTGGTTAAGTGCAAGAACAATTAAAGAAACATTTAATCCGCCAACAGATTATCGTTATCCATTTTTGAAAGAAGAATAAATTTTTAATGATGAGAAAACTACTTGCTGTTATCGCTTTCATTTTTGTTGCGAAATTTTCATTCGCACAAACAGATTCCGGTTATTTCTCATCATTCGACAGAACAAAGATTTATTATGAAGTGCATGGCGATGGTTTTCCTGTTTTGCTGGTGCATGGTTTTATTGTAAACAGCAATTCATGGAGGCACACTCCTTTGTTTGATAGTTTACTTGCAAATGGTTTTAAAGTTATTTTGGTTGATTTGCGCGGCAACGGAAAATCAGATAAGCCACATAACGACCGGGCTTACGAAAATGATGCAGAAGCAAAAGACTTAATGCTTCTGCTTAAACATCTGCACATAAAAAATTATTATGCTGTTGGCTATTCAAGAGGTTCAATTATTACAGCGCGTTTGCTTGCATTAGATAAAAATTTGCAAAGAGGAGTGATGGGTGGAATGGGCGCTGATTTTACAAACCCAAACTGGCCAAGAAGAATTATGTTTTATCATGCATTGGCAGCGGACACAGTTGCAGAATTACACAGCATGGTTCAGTATGTACAAAAATCAGGATTAGACCAACAGGCGCTTGCATTGCTGCAGAAATATCAGCCATCAACGCCTAAAGAAGTATTGCAAAAAATTAAAACGCCGGTATTGGTAATTCATGGAACTGAAGATGTTGATAATGGCTCAGCAGATGAACTTGCGTCTTTATTTCCAAATGCAGAAAAAGCACTTTGCCCCGGCGACCATAATCATGCAGCCGCAACACCGGAATTTGCATCTGCTGTAATAAATTTTTTAAAAGAAACCGAAGCGGAGCTAACTAATATTCGTCTTCGTTAAAAAGAAAGTCTTCCTGGCTTGGATAGTCGGGCCAAATATCTTCAATGCTTTCATACACCTCACCTTCATCTTCAAGTTCCTGCAGGTTTTCAACAACTTCAATTGGAGCGCCAGAGCGAATGGCATAATCAATTAGTTCGTCTTTGGTAGCGGGCCAGGGTGCGTCTTCTAAATAGCTTGCTAATTCTAAACTCCAGAACATGCCTTTAAAATTTGCGCAAAAGTAAGTTTTGTGGGGAAATATCCAAATGAGTATTCTATAATGCTTTTTAAATTTTTGTGCTGAAAGTTTTTTGTTTCTTCGCTGAATACAGAACTTAAAACTTATAACTCAGAACATCAATGCTTACGGCGCGAAACATAAAGAAAAATTATGGCAATTTAGAAGTCTTAAAAGATGTTAATGTTGAAATTAACGAAGGCGAAATTGTGTGCATTGTTGGTTCATCCGGTGCAGGAAAAAGTACATTGCTGCATATTCTTGGAACACTTGATACACCGGACAGCGGCGAAATTTTTTTGAATAACGTTGCTTTACATCGGCTAAAAAATAAAAAGCTTGCAGACTTTCGCAATCATCACATGGGTTTTGTTTTTCAATTCCATCACCTGCTCCCGGAATTTACGGCGTTGGAAAATGTTTGCATTCCATCCTGGATTGCCGGCAACAGCAAAAAACAAACAGAAGAAAAAGCAGCTGAATTATTAAGCACGCTTGGTTTAAAAGAAAGACTTGATAATAAACCCAATCAACTCAGCGGTGGTGAACAACAACGTGTTGCTGTTGCACGTGCATTAATTAATAAACCTTCTATTGTTTTTGCTGATGAACCAACAGGAAATTTAGATTCTGTTCATGCAAAAGAATTACACGAGTTATTTGTTGAGTTGCGAAATAAATTCAAACAAACATTTCTCATCGTTACGCACAACGAAGAAATGGCGCAAATGAGTGACCGCATTTTGCACATGAAAGATGGGAGGATTGAACTATAATGATAAGTTATAAGCGATGAGTGATGAATGAAATATATTATTCACATTCCTTATTTAGTTTTCACGATTTGCATTCATTTATCATTCATAATTTATAATTCATCATTCGCACCCATATCTTTGCAGCCGAAAAAATTTAAGCAATGCAACTGTCTTCTTTATTACAAAGATTTAATGAGCCTGAAACTTTGAAAATGGCAAAGCTCGGTCGTGAACTTAGAGCAAAAGGAATTGATGTGATCGATTTGAGTTTGGGTGAACCGGATTTTGATACACCTGAGCATATAAAAAATGCGGCGATAAAAGCGATTGAAGATAACTGGAGTCACTATACGCCTGTGCCGGGCTATCTCGATTTGCGCGAAGCAGTTTGCACAAAATTTAAACGCGATAATAATTTAGATTATAAGCCTGAGAACATTGTTGTATCAACAGGCGCAAAACAAAGTTTGGCAAATATTATTTTGGCTTTGGTTGATAAAGGCGATGAAGTAATTATCCCAACACCATATTGGGTAACCTATTCTGAGTTGGTGAAATTAGCAGAAGGAAAAGTGGTTGAGATTCGCACATCGCTTGAAAAAGATTTCAAAATTTCTGTGCAGGAATTAGAAAAAGCCATCACACCAAAAACAAAAGCATTTTTATTTTCATCACCATGCAATCCTTCAGGTGCTGTTTATTCAATAGAAGAATTAAGTGCGTTGGCTGATGTATTTCGTAAGCATCCAAACATTGCAATTATTTCTGATGAAATTTATGAGTACATCAATTTTGTTGGCAAGCACGAAAGCATTGCGCAGTTTGATGATTTAAAAGACCGCGTAATAATTGTAAATGGTTTGAGTAAAGGTTTTGCAATGACGGGCTGGCGCCTGGGTTACATCGCTGCAAATGTTGAAATTGCAAAAGCATGTGAAAAGATACAGGGTCAGTTTACAAGTGGTACAAATTCTATTGCACAACGTTCTGCCATCAATGCATTAACAGAAGATTTAACGCCAAGTAAAAAAATGGTTGAGCAATTTGTTGAGCGCAGAAAAAAAGTTTTGGAATTGGTGAAACAAGTTCCGGGATTAAAATGTTTCGAGCCGCAAGGTGCATTCTATATTTTCCCTGATGTGCGTTCTTATTATGGCAAGAGTGATGGCACAACAACGATTAATAACGCAAATGATCTGTGCATGTATCTTTTAAACACGGCGCATGTTTCAAGTGTAATGGGTGATGCATTTGGCGAACCAAATTGCGTTCGTTTTTCTTTCGCCAACAGTATGCAGAATATTGAAAAAGGCTGGGCAAGAATAAAAGATGCATTGGCGAAATTGAAATAGAAATATTAAAAAAATGTAAAAGCCTGTAATAAAAGTTACAGGCTTTTTTATTTAAAACAGTTTTCGTAATTTTGTAAGGTAAACTTACAAGTTTACTTTAACAATGGCAAAGGCGTCCGACATAGAATTAGCTTCTGAATTACGCAATACGGTTGCACGGCTTACAAAAAAGCTGCGTAAACATACCGTAACAGGAATGACACTTTCACTTACAGAAAGATCTGTTTTAGGTCTTTTGTTTAATGAAGGAGAAATGCTCCCGAATGAACTTGCGTCCGCAGAAAAAATTACCAGCCAGTCAATGTCGCAAATATTAAATCATCTTTCTGAGCTCGGTTACATTAAGCGCCGTTCTTCAAAAGAAGACAAACGCAAATCGTTTATTTCTCTAACGGCAAGTGGCACCGCGGTAATAAGCCGTGTAAGAAATGAAAAAGACAGCTGGTTATATAATGCCATTTTAAAAAGCTGCACTGGCGAAGAAATTTCAGTATTAAAGAAGGCTTTATTGCCTTTAAAAAAATTAGTTGACTTTGAAGATGATTAAGAGGAATCAGAATGAAGATTACAACATTCACAGCTTTTAAAAGCAGAAATTACAGGTTATATTTTATCGGTCAATGCATATCGCTTGTTGGAACGTGGATGCAGAAAACAGCGGTGAGCTGGGTTGTGTATTCACTTACGCATTCCAAATTTATGCTCGGACTTTCATTGTTTGCAAGCTTGTTTCCTGCATTTATTTTTTCATTTCTCGGGGGCGTTACTGCAGACCGGCATAACCGCTATCGTGTTTTGCTAATTACACAGATCGCCTCAATGCTACAGGCAGTATTGCTAACGTTACTCATTATCTCAAAACATTATAATGTTTGGGCAATACTTTCATTAAGTTTTGTACTTGGTGTTATCAATGCATTTGATGTTCCCGCAAGACAATCGCTGGTAAATGAACTAATCGAAGACAAAAGATATCTCGGCAATGCACTCGCGTTAAATTCATCCATGGTGAATTTATCAAGATTAATTGGCCCTGCAATAGCGGGTATCATACTTGAAAAATTTGGTGATGCATTTTGTTTTGGTTCGAATGCAATAAGTTTTATTGCAGTTATTTCATGCATACTAATGATGCGTTTACCCAAAACGCAAACTGTTCGTTCTGAAAAAAATATTATACAAGATCTAAAAGATGGATGGATATACCTTAAAAATGCAAAGGCGCTTAAGTTTATTATAAGCATGCTTGCATTTATAAGTTTGTTTGTACTTCCATTCAGCACACTCATTCCTGTTTATGCAAAAGATATTTTTAAAGGAACAGCATCAACATTTGGAATTATTGACAGCATGATTGGTCTTGGCGCTTTTGGCGGAGCAATGTTTCTCGCCTCACTAAAACCAGGAAGTAATTTAAGAAAAGTACTTGCTGTAAATACGTTGGTTTTTGGAATAGGTTTGGTTTTGTTTTCGCACATGCATTATTACCCGCTTGCATTGATGTGTGCGATGCTTGCAGGCTTTGGAATGATGTCGCAAATTACAATTACCAACACACTTGTTCAAACAACGGCGGATCCTAAAATGCGCGGTCGCATGATTAGTTTTTATGCCATGGCATTTTTTGGAATGCAGCCCCTCGGCGGTTTGATCGTTGGCTCTGTTTCACAAATGATAGGTGTTCCCAACACAGTATTGGCAGAAGGTTGTATTGCATTGCTGATTGGCTATTTGCATTTCCGCTTCTTAAACAGAAATAAATTAAAAGCTGTAAAAATGCCAAAGGTTGAAAACCTGCAACCGGTTGAAGCAGCAGCATCATAAAAAAAAATTTATATGATAACAGCAATAGATAAAAACACAGCATTGGTTTTAATTGATCTGCAAAATTCAGTCATTGCAGTTCAAACAAAACCGCATTCAGTTGAAGATGTTTTAAAAAATGTAAATGAACTAATAGCTGTATTCAGAAAAAAGCAATTACCTATTGTGCTGGTAAATGTAAAGCCATCTGACGCAGCGTGGATAAAATCAAGAAAGGAAGCGAAGATGCCGCCGTTTCCAAATGATGAAAATTTTTATAAGATCAGCGATAAAGTGCAGGCTGATAAAAATGATATCTACATCACCAAGCATACATGGAATGCATTTTTTGAAACGGAATTGAATAATGAGTTAAAGAAAAAATCAATCACCAATATTGTGTTGGGAGGAATTTCAACAAGCATCGGTGTTGAAGGAACAGCAAGAGCCGCAAGT
>JBEHXR010000067.1:0-13031 GCA_048498595.1 Bacteroidota bacterium | reverse complement strand
TAAGATTGCCTTCTGTTTTTTGGTTTGGCCATTCAGATACGACACTTCTAATTTTTGCATGGATCGGGTTTATACTTTCATGCGTTGTTGTTGCTGGTTATGCAAACGCAATCACACTCGCTGTGCTTTGGTTTTTGTATATGTCGTTCTTGCATGTTGGTCAGGATTGGTATGCATACGGTTGGGAAATTCAATTAACAGAAACAGGATTTCTTGCCATCTTTCTTTGCCCGTTACTTGATATGCGGCCTTTTCCAAAACATGCACCACCGTTTCTCATTATCGTATTATTTCGCTGGCTCATTTTTCGCATAATGATCGGTTCAGGTTTAATAAAAATTCGCGGCGATGAAATTTGGCGCAACGGCACTGCATTGTATTATCATTTCGAAACACAACCAATACCGGGTCCTTTAAGCCGATGGTTTCATTTTCTGCCGCACACGATTTTAAAAGTAGGAGTATGGTTTAATTTTCTTGCTGAACTCATTGCACCATTATTCGCATTCTGGCCACGCATTGCACGCCACATTGCAGGCGTAGTAATGATATTATTTCAAATCACCATTATTCTTAGCGGCAACTTATCATTCTTAAATTGGCTTACTATTGTGCCTGCACTCGCATGTTTAGATGATGGTTTTTGGAGAAAAATTTTTCCACGTTCATTTGTTCGCAAAGCGCAGTTTGCAGAAGAACATGCAGAACCTTCAAACAGGTTGCGTATTGCTTCAATCGTTGTTACAATATTGGTTGTAATTCTAAGCATTCAACCAACAATAAATTTAGTTTCATCAACGCAGATCATGAACACATCATTTGATCCGCTGGATCTTGTAAATACGTACGGCGCGTTCGGTACTGTTGGCAAAGAGCGTTACAATGTTGTGTTTGAAGGAACGATGGATGATAATCCTGACAGCACAGCAAACTGGGAGCCTTATATCTACAAAGGCTTGCCGGTTTTGACGTATAAACGGCCGCCACAAATTGCACCATATCAATTGCATTTAGATTGGCAGATGTGGTTTGCTTCTATGTCTTCGCCGGATGAATATCCATGGACATTAAATCTAATCTGGAAACTTTTGCATAACGATGCGAATGCAACAACTCTTTTTGCGAAAAATCCTTTTCCAATTAAACCACCAAAATATATTCGTGCCGTTTTATATCAATATTCATTTGCACCGACAGGTAATCCACAGCATGTTTGGTGGACAAGAAAAGACCTCGGTGACTGGCTTCCTCCATTGTCTGTTAATAATGAACAGATGATAAAATTTTTGAAGTCTTATGAATGGATACATTAATAGAAATTTTATTTTTTATTTCTGACATTTTATAGATAATCTTTAACTCATTCTTGCTAATTATATATTTATTTTGTCGTTCTCAAAAGATTGAAACCAAAGAAAAGCTGCTGCAATAAAACTTTTTCTGAGGTTTATTTTTTGTGAGTCTCTATCAATTAAGCTATGCATTCATCAACGAGCGTAAAAACGGTTCGCTGGCATAAGAATATTTATGTAGCGATGATCTTTTCCCTGTTACTGGTAATGTTTTTTTATACTATTTGCCGCATCGGTTTTTATCTTTTTAATACTGCATATTTTCCCGGCATGACACCGGCAATTTTTTCGCATGTATTGAAAGGCGGATTGGTGTTTGATTTATCTGGAGTTTTATACAGCAACATACTTTTTATTCTGCTCATAATAATCCCGCATCCATATCGCTTTAAACCTGCATACAAAAAAATATTAAAATGGGTTTTTATTATTGTGAACTCAGTTGCCATTGCCACGAACGTCATCGATTTTATTTATTACCGTGTTACACTTGCCAGAACAACGCTCAGTGTTTTTTCGCAATTTAAGCATGAACAAAATTTGCCAATGCTCTTCTTGTATTTTCTTCTCACTTACTGGTATCTCGTTTTACTTTTTGCGGTGTTTGTTTGGGCACTGAAAAAGTTGTATGAAAAAATAGATTATGAAGGCCCGCAAATAAAAAATGTGTGGATGCATTATTTAGCAGGGCTGGTTTGCATGTGCCTTTGCGTTGTACTTTTTGTTGGAGGTGTGCGTGGCGGTTTTGCACACAGCACGCGACCAATTACACTTAGTAATGCACCGGAGTATAGCGATAAACCGCAGTATGCTCCAATTGTACTCAACACACCTTTTGCCCTTATAAGAACAGCAAGAACAGAAGTAATTCAAAAAGTAAATTATTATTCTTCCGAAGATTCGCTGAATAAAGTTTTTACGCCTTTACATATGCCGGCTGATACTGCAGCATTTCAACCAAGCAATGTGGTGATCTTAATACTCGAAAGTTTTTCAAAAGAATTTGTTGGCGCATATAATAAAGATATGGGAAGTGATTATAAAGATTACACGCCTTTTCTTGATTCGCTTGTAAGTGTAAGTCGTGCTTATCAATATTCATTTGCCAACGGGCATAAATCTATTGAAGCGATGCCGTCTGTTTTGTGCAGTCTTCCATCATTGCAGGTGCCTTATGTGCTTTCACAATATTCGGGTGATAAAGTAAACAGCCTTGCATCATTGCTAAAAGATAAAGGTTATTACTCCGCTTTTTTTCATGGCGCTGCAGATGGTTCGATGGGTTTTTTAGCTTTCTCTAAAACCACAGGCTTCGATGATTATTTCGGCAAAACAGAATATAATAATGATAAAGATTATGATGGTATCTGGGGCATTTGGGATGAACCTTTTCTGCAATTCTTTGCAAACAAAATGAATACTTTCAAACAGCCATTTTTAACTACAGTGTTTACGGTTTCATCGCATGACCCTTTTAAATTGCCAAAGCAATACGATAGCGCATTCAAAGGCGGGCCACTGCCGGTGCAACGCACCATTCAATATTCTGATTATGCCATCCGCAGATTTTTTCAAACAGCATCAAAGATGCCGTGGTTTAAAAATACATTGTTTGTAATCACTGCAGATCATGCAGCATTTCAATCTCAGTACAGCAAATATCATTCAGTGCCGGGCACATCTTCTATTCCAATCTTTTTTTATAAGCCCGGGCAAAACTGGTCTTATTTTAAAAACGAAACGATGAATCAAATTGATATTATGCCAACGGTGTTAGGTTATCTTCATTACGATAAGCCATATATTGCTTTTGGCAGAGATGTGTTTAAAGAAGACGAGGCATCTTGTGCGATTAACTACTTCAATAATTCGTATAATTATTTTTGGAAAGATTATTTGCTATTGTTTAATAACAACAAACCTGCGGCTTTATATAATTATAAAAATGATTTCACACAGCAACATAATTTGTTAAGCACATTGCCCGATACTGTTGCAATCATGACAAAAAATTTAGAAGCATTTATCCAGCAATATAATAATCGTATTGTTGAAGATGACTTAACAACAGAAGGGAGTCAATTAAAAAAGGTAGCGACGTTAAACAAATAGATGTTACGCTCTTTTTCTATAACTGATAACAGCCCAAACATTCAACACAATAGCGAAGGCTAATACAACAAAGATATTATTGCTGATATCTGAAAGATTACTGCCCTTTAAAACTACCATGCGCATTACTTCAATAAAATAAGAAACAGGATTGAATTTGGTGATCCATTGTGCCCAGACCGGCATGCTACTGATGGGTGTATATAGCCCGCTTAATAAAACAAAGATCATCATTAGAAAAAATGAAAACAGCATGGCTTGTTGTTGCGTGCTGCTGTAAGTTGATATCAATAAACCTAAGCCGAGAACAGCTAATAAATAACAGGCAGCAAAAACATAGATCGTAAAAAAACTTCCTGCAGGAATGATACCATAAGCAAGAAATGCGATCAATAAACCAATACTTAAAATCACTAAACCTAAGATCCAAAACGGAATGAGCTTGCCTAAAATGAAATGATATTTTTTTATGGGTGTTACATTGATTTGTTCAATCGTTCCAATCTCTTTTTCTTTTACAATATTCATCGCTGCTAAAAAAGAGCCAACCATTGTAACCAACATAACAAGAATGCCGGGTACCATAAAAAATTTATAGTTCATTAATGGATTGAACCAGTCTGAATAAGTTATATCAATAGATGTTTGTGTATTGAATTTTGGTAATTGTATCCACTGCGTTCGAACATCGTTATTAAAATTTTGAATGATGGTTTGAAGATACTGTGTGCCCAAACCTGCTTTCACACCATTAACCGCATTCACGGCAAGCAATAGAGTAGAAGCATTTTCCTTCACCAGATCTTTTTCAAACCCGTTTGGAATTTCTAAAATGATATCAGCATTATCATCTTCAATCTCAGTCATCGCATCTTTATACGACGCGGTGTATTTGTCAAGTTTGAAATAATTAGATGCGGTAATTTTTGAAATAAGCTTTTGCGCATAACCGCTGTGATCATGATCAACAACTGCAAGATTAATGTTCTTCACTTCATAATCTGCAGCCCATGGCAACACCAATAATTGCATAGCCGGCATCACGAATATTACACGAAGAATAGATCGATCGCGAAATATTTGCCTGAACTCTTTCTGCAATAAAAATTTTAAAGTGCGCATTGTTTAGCTTTAGCTATTAGCTCAATCATTGTCAACTATCAACTTTCCATTGTCAATTCATTCTAATCTGATTTTAAACTTCTTCACTGCAAGCGTTATTAAAAACAAAGTCATTGCTACTAAAATCAATGTTTGTTTCCATACGCCTGAAAATCCTATGCCTTCTATCATCACCGAACGAACGATTTGATAAAACCATCTTGACGGAACTATGTTTGATAAAAGTCTTAATGGCAACGGCATATTTTCAACAGGAAACATAAAGCCGCTCAACATGATCGTTGGTAAAAACATTCCTGTTAATGCAATGAACATTGCTGTTTGTTGTGATGCTGTTACAGATGAAATCAATAAACCAAACGATAAACAGGTTATCGTAAACAAAATGCTTTCGCTCATCAATAACAATAAACTTCCGTTGATGGGAACGCCAAGCACAAAAACACTCAACAATAAAATGCTGATGATATTTACGATCGATAACAACAAATACGGAACTGCTTTTGCCACCACAATTTTCATTGGTTGCACGGGCGAGACGAGCATTACTTCCATGGTGCCCATTTCTTTTTCACGCACGATGGTGATGGCTGTCATCATCGTACACACAAGCATCAACACCATTGCCATTACACCCGGCACAAAACTGTATGCACCTTTCAATTGCGGGTTATACAACATGCGCACTTGTGTGTTTATCTGCATTGGAATTTCTTGCGTTGCATTTATGCGTTGCTGATAATTTAAGATGATTGCGGTTGCGTAATTAATAAGTGTTGTGGCTGTGTTTGGATCAGATGCATCAGCAATTAATTGCACTTGTGCCTGGTTAGTGTGCTGCAAATCGCTGCCAAAATTTGATGGCAATACCAACACAATTTTTGCTTTATTGGTTTGAAATGTTTTTGCAATTTCATCGGGGCTGTGCAGCAATGCAGTTAATGTAAAATACCGGCTTGCTTTTATTTCTGTTATTAGTTGCGATGTGGCAGCGTCTTTTGATTGATCAAGTATTGCGATCTCTGAGTTTTTTACTTCATTCGTCAGCGCAAAACCAAAAATGATGATTTGCACAATGGGCATTCCCAGCAGAATAAACATCGTTCGTTTATCACGCCGGATGTGATAAAATTCTTTTTTTACAAATGAGAGAAATTGGTTCATGCCCCTAACCCCTAAAGGGGATTTTTTTTATTTTAATCAACTATTTTTTACGTGCACTGATTGCAGATTCATTATTTTTTTTACCTAACGTTTCACCACTTTTTATTTGAACCACGAAGACACCAAAGCACTAAGCTTTATGTTCCATTGTGTCTTTGTGACTTTATGGTTTTGATTTGCTGAGCAAAGAACTGAACGCCGCAGTGTGCGACGCAACAAAGCTTAATTCATCTTCAATTGCCCGTAACATAATTAAATCTACATCACTCAGAACGACTTGCTTTTCTCGCTAACTGCAAAAACACTTCATCCATTGATTGTGCATTATATTTTTCTTTTAATGCAACCGGTGCATCCAGCGCATCAATTCTGCCGTCAACCATTATCGAAACGCGATTGCAATATTCTGCTTCATCCATATAATGCGTTGTTACGAAAATGGTGATGCCTGTTGCCGATGCTTCATAAATCAAATTCCAAAACTCACGGCGCGTTACAGGATCAACACCGCCGGTTGGTTCATCTAAAAAAACAATTTTCGGTTCATGAAAAATGGCAACTGAAAATGCCAGCTTTTGCTTCCATCCCAGTGGTAATGAACATACTAATTTATTGGCTTCATTTTCGAGATGTAATTGTTTCAATAACCATTCAGTTTTATCTTTTATAAACTTGTCGCTCTTGCCATAAATGCCACCATAAAAACGAATGTTTTCTTTCACTGTTAAATCTTCATACAAAGAAAATTTTTGACTCATATAACCAATACTGCGCTTGATTTGCTCGGTTTGTTTGTAAACATCAAAACCAGCAATGGTTGCTTTGCCTGATGTTGGCAAACTCAATCCACACAACATGCGCATCGCTGTTGTTTTGCCTGCACCATTTGCGCCAAGAAACCCAAAAATTTCACCTTTATGTACATCAAAAGAAATATGATCAACCGCCGTAAAATCGCCAAAGCGTTTGGTTAATTCTTTTGTTGATATGATGGTTTCGTTTGCCATTATTGTTTCATCAATTGCATAAAACTGTCTTCAATTGTTGGTTGAATATTTTGTATGATCAGATTGCTATTTCCTTTTGCTTTGAGATAATCTTGCAAGGCATCTTTGTTATAATTTTCTTTCATTACAGCATGATGATACTCGCCAAATGAGTAAGCATCTTCAATCTCATCAAAAGCATTTAAATCTTTTAACAATGCATACATATCATTTGATTTAACTGCTAATATTTTTTGTTTGAATGATGATGCGATTTCTTTCGGCGTTCCAACAGACAACAGTTTTCCTTGTTGCATCAAACCAATGCGATCGCATAAGCCAGCTTCATCCATATAAGGCGTTGAAACAAGTATCGTGATGTTTTGTTCTTTTAATCGCTTCAACATCTCCCAAAATTCTTTTCTTGAAACTGCATCAACGCCTGTTGTTGGTTCATCCAAAAACAAAACAACGGGACGATGGATCAACGCGCAACACAATGCCAGCTTCTGTTTCATGCCACCGGATAATTTTCCTGCTTTGCGTTTTTTGAATGGTTCGATTTGTATATAGATGTCTTTTATCAGGTCATAATTTTTTTCAACAGTTGTATTGAAAATCGTTGCGAAGAAGTTCAGATTTTCTTCAACACTTAAATCCTGGTATAAAGAAAACCTGCCCGGCATATAACCCACTTTATTGCGAATCGCTTTATAATCTTTTACAATGTCTGAACCATCAACCGTTGCGTTGCCATCATCAGGCAACAATAAAGTTGTAAGCATGCGAAACAACGAAGTTTTACCGGCGCCATCCGGACCAATCACGCCAAATAATTCTCCTTTCGAAACTTCAAATGAAATTTCTTTCACGGCTTTTACTTCATCTTTCTTACCGTAATTTTTCGTGAGATTATTTACTGTTACAGAAGCATTCATAAATTTTTTTCTAACCTGCTTTGAAATGTAGGCGCTTACTCCCTTTAGGGGTCGGGGGCTTACAACTTCACTTCCCCATACATTCCAATTTTTAAATAGCCATCGTTTTTCACACGCACTTTTATAGCATAAACAAGATTGGCTCTTTCGTCTTTTGTTTGAATAGTTTTTGGCGTGAACTCTGCCTTATCTGAGATCCAAATTATTGTTCCTGTATATTGGCGGTAATTATTTGCGCCGCTATCGATAAACACTTTCACTTGCTGGTTCAACTTAACCGTTGAAAGCTGCGCGCCTGTTATGTATGCACGCAGATTGAGATACGTGAGATCAGCGATTTTATACAAGGCTTTGCCCGGCGCTGTTACTTCACCAGCTTCTGCATATTTGGTTAATACAGTTCCGTTGATTGGATTTACAATGTTTGCTTTTGACAGTTGTTCTGCTAATTGCGCTTCCTGTTTCTGCAACGGTTTTTTCTCACTTAACACTGTGCTGTTTTGGGTTCCAACACTGCTGCGTTGCACATTAATTTGCTGTTGCGTAACCTGCATTTGTTTTTTTAATTCGTTCACCTGCGCAGTGATATCATCTAATTGTTTTTGCGTGGCAGCACCTTCTGCAACAAGATTTTGAAAACGCTGCTGATCTTTCATCGCATGATCCAATTGTGTTTGCTGAACAGCTAATTGATCCTGCAACATTTTTATTTGCGGCTCCACATCCTGTGTTTTCTCACTTAAAGATTGAATGGTTGCCTGCACTTGTTGTTTTTGTAACAAAACATCTGTTGAATCAATATGCCCAACAACTTCGCCTGCAGATAATGTATCACCTTCATCAATATTGAACGATAATAATTGTCCGCCAAGTTGCGATGAAACAATCACTTCATCCGATTCAAATGTGCCCGATGCATCAAACTGATCTTTATTTGAGTTGCAGGAAAAAATTATCAGCGATAAGCAGCTTGCAACAAGTATTTGTTTTGATATGCGTTTCATTGCTGCATTATTTTTTTATTGATTGAATAATGATTTGTGGAACAATTTTTTTTCTTTCTTCTATCATAGCATTAAAGTCTTTTTTACTTACGCCTGTTACCTGTTGAAATAATGGTTGTGCCATTACTGGAAAAATACAAAGCGATATAATGTTTAATAAAAGATGAAATGGATTGGTTGGTTTGATCTCGCCTTTGCTGATTGATGCTTGTATCATTTCAATAAAAGCTTTTACCGGGGGTTTTCTTTTACTCCAAACCTGTTTAATAAAAACTTCCGGTTGGCGGTTTACTTCGCTAATAACAAACACCGGCAGATAAGGCATTGATTGTACCTGTGTGATATATTCGATACAAATCATCTCGATCTTTTTAAAAACTGTGTCTTTTGAGTCGAGAATGGAAGTAAGTTTTGGAAACAATTTTTCAAACGCATCAGTAAAAATCTTTTCAAATAATTTTTCTTTGCTCCTGAAATAATAATGAAGCAAAGCTTTATTAATGCCGGCAGCATCTGCAATATCCTGCATGCGTGCACCGCTCATGCCTTTGGTTATAAAAACATGTCTCGCAGCTTCCAGAATCTTTTGCTCTGCAGATAAATCTTTTTCTTTTTTAACCATAAAGTTTAACCAAATGGTTAACAAAGGTAAATAAATCTAAATTCTATAAAATTATTTTTTATAGTGATAAGGCAACTGTTTTTTGTACGTCACGGTTTTATTGGAATTATATCTCAAGCAACTTTATGCGAAGCATTAAAAAATTTGTCTTAATTTCTATTGCAGTTATTGTAACCAGTGCTATTGGATATGCAGCTTATGTATGGTTTAAACCGCAAAGAGATGTTACTGAAGAAAATGGAATAAAAATTACAGCCACGGCCTTGTTCGATTCTTTTACAAGTGATGAAAAGGCTGCAAATATTTCTTTTTTAAATAGGGCAATAGAAGTTACCGGCGAAGTAAGCAGCGTAAAACAAAACCAGGCAGGAAATACGGTGATATATCTTCAGTCGAGCGATCCTGTATTTGGTATTAACTGCACATTTAAACAAAATCCTGGTAAAATTTTTAAAGGCGATACGATTGTTTTTAAAGGCATATGCACCGGTTATTTGAGTGATGTTATACTCAACAACGGAATATTGATTAGGGATAAAAAAACAAAAGATAATTAAATGATGGACAAAATAAAATTCTGCCTTTCTTTTTTATTGCTGCTAATTCTTTTTGAAGGATGTCTTTATAACAAAGCCGATCAGCAATATCCGTCAACCCGCAATTGTGATACATCAAATGTTCGCTACAGTGTTGAAATAAAAATGATACTGGATGCAAATTGTAAGTCTTGTCACAATGGCTCATCATCTATAAGCGGCATTAATTTATATGATTATACAACTATTTCGGGATTAGCATTGGACGAACAATTTACTTATGGCACTTTATTATCTGCAATAATGCATGTTGGCGGCGCTCCGGCTATGCCGCAAAACGCAGCCATGCTGCAGGATTGTGATATAAACAAAATAGCCGCATGGGTTCATGATGGAGCACCAAATAATTAAAAAATGATGAAGAGAATTATTATCATTTTTTTGATAACATGTTTTTGCGTAAACGCATTTAGTCAGACTTACTTAACGCGCAATGGCAATATTTCTTTCTACTCACATACACCTTTGGAGGATGTAAAAGCGCAAAATAATGAAGCTGTAAGTGTATTGAATGCAGCCACCGGCGATATTGAATTTAAAGTGGCCATACAAAGTTTTCATTTTGTAAAAACAGCAATGGAGGAACATTTTAACAGCGATGATTATATGGCTTCAGAAAAATATCCAAAGGCTGGCTTCAAAGGAAAAATTTCAAACATAAACGCTGTTGACTTTTTAAAGGATGGAATATATCAAGTTTCGGTGAGCGGCGATCTTACTATTCGTGATGTAACGAAGCCGGTAACTGCAACAGGAACAATAACAGTTAAAGGTGATAATGTTACTGTCAATTCAACCTTTACTGTTAAGCGAAAGGATTATAATGTTATAGGCGAATCTTTTGTTCAGAAAAAAATTTCTGAAAAGATACAAATTACTGTGAATTGCGAATATGAAAAACAATAATTGTTATGAGAAAAAGAATTAAACTACTCTATTTATTTTTCTTTTGTTTTCTGTTTAAAGCAGTAAGTCAAAATACAAATCTTGACTCAATGCTTGATGTGCAGACTAAAGCAAAAAATAAAAATTCAATACGAAGTGTTGAAGAGACTTTTAAAACCTCGCGACTTATAGATGGACATACTGTGGAAACCACGCAGGCCAGTGTTCTTGATTTAAAAGTTTCACATCGCTTCGGTCAGCTTAACCAGGGCTTTTATAACATGTTTGGTTTTGATGTTGCATCAATGCGTATTGGAGTTGATTATGGCATTACCAACCGGTTTACAATTGGCGGCGGCCGCAGCACTTTCGAAAAACAATATGATGGCTTTTTAAAATATAGATTCTTGTGGCAATCAGAGGGCGAAAACAATATTCCTGTTTCTGTTGCACTGTTATCTTCTGTAATGCTCGAAACAGATACGTTGGCATTGAAAACAGAAAAGAAAATTTCTGTAAGCCCAAGTTTCGCTAACAAATTTTCGTATGCATACCAGGTTTTGATTGCGAGAAAATTTAGCCCTGCTTTTTCGTTGCAGTTAATGCCCACTTTAATTCATGAAAACATTGTTGATAGTTCTTTTAATCCCAATAATATTTTTGCTATTGGCGGCGGAGCAAGATTTAAATTAACGCCGCACTCCGGAATTAATATTGAATATTACTACGTATTGCCAGGCACTAAATTGGCAGGCACTTACAACACTTTTTCTATTGGCTATGAAATTGAAACAGCGGGTCATGTTTTTCAACTGCATTTTACAAATTCAACCGGTATGACGGAAAGAAGTTTTATTGCAGAAAATACTGGGCGATGGAGCAAAGGCGACATTCATTTCGGATTTAATATTTCGCGTGTATTTACGATTAAGAAACCGAAGGAAATAAAAATGTGAAATCATACCTGTAAGCCTGCAATAATTATAGCAGCAATTCCACCTACAAAAAATAAAAACATAAATGCAAGTAATTTATTGGTGCCTGGAGGTGCGTTGCGAAATTCTTTCCAGATAAAAACGCCCCATAAAGCTGCAATTAAAGTTGCACCTTGTCCTAAACCATAAGAAATGGCGGCACCTGCTTTACCTGCTGCAATTAAGTTTAATGAATTGCCAATTCCCCAAATTAATCCACCCAAAACACCTGTGAAATGCGTTTTTAATTTTCCTTTGAAATAATCGTTGTAAGAAACAGGCGAGCCATCAAATGGCTTTTTCATTAAGATGGTATTGAATAAAAAATTGCTGATAAAAATTCCAACAGAGAAAATAAATACAGCAGTATAAGGTGTCATTTTACCCGCCGCAGGATTTTCAAAATTGTTGAGGTCCATTGATGCTGCAATAAAGCGATAAAAGAAAGACATCAGCAGACCTGCGATCAATGAAATAATAATTCCTTTTGATGATGGTTTTGCATCTGCCTTGCTGTTGCGTTTATGTGCAATAGCATTAATTATAATTGCAATTGCAATCATTACAACACCCGCAAACAATAAAACAGGATCGCCTTTTTGTGATGCCGCAAAATTTACAATTACACCAAGTACCAATGCCAAGCCAATAGCAACAGGAAATGCAACCGCCATTCCTGCAATTGCAATGGCTGCAGAAAATAAAATATTAGCAGCGTTAAAAATTATTCCTCCAACAAATGCGCTAATGATATTTGACAAATTAGCTTGCTGAAGATCGTTCATAAAACTTCTTCCTTCATTGCCAACACTGCCTAAGGTAAATGCTGATAAAACAGAGAACAATAAAATGCCAATCACATAATCCCAATAAAATAATTCGAAGCGCCAGGTTTTCTCCGCAAGCTTTTGTGTGTTTGCCCAGGAGCCCCAGCAGAGCATCGTAATAAAACAAAAAACAATGGCTAAAGAATAATCATGAACAATGAACATAGCAATCAGTTTTAATAATTATTTATTGTGTTGATGTTTTGGCTTCTTCTTCATTTTCTTTCATGCCATCAATTGGTTTATCTGTATAGTAAATGGCAGAAACGTTATCAATGTTATGCTCTGATGATGGATTTAAAATTTTCAACTGCACTTCATGTTTACCTTTTGGTAAATCATAATTCCAGCAAAGCTCATAACGGCGTGTTGTGAAATTGGCAGGCAGTTCCGGTTTTTCAACCAGCTTTCCATCAACATATAATTCTGTATGAAAAACAAAATCTGTA
>JBEHXR010000066.1:0-13040 GCA_048498595.1 Bacteroidota bacterium | reverse complement strand
ATAAAAAATCATTTATATGATCAAGCGGTGCATCTTTAGTTGTTAGGTTGATTGAATGCGATTGCACATAGCTCGTTAAAGCATCAAGATACTTTTGAATATAAGGAGCAGCATCACCGTAGTAAAATTTTATAAATTCTGCTTCAGTTGTCTTTATATCAATATCAGGATTCCATAATAATTGTGAAATCAAATAAGTTTTTAATTCAGTCATATCGCTGCCTCTAAAACCCCACCCTTCCTGAAATGTATATGTAATTTTATTTGAAGCAACAAACTGAATGTTTGGCTGCAGCGTTTGATAAATTGGAAAAGGCAAATACAAATGTTTGAAGTCAGTTATATAATCCCAGAAAAAAATATTGCTGGTAAGCTTACTCCAGTTTTGCAGATCGCTGTAAACAGAACCCGCAGATTTATCAGCTGCAAATGGCTCTGCGCGATTAACGCCTGTTGCGCAAAACATAATATTTACATTTTTTGCAGGCGTAATATTTGTGGGTGCACTGCGACTGTAATTGTATGCAAGCGTTGAAATAATCTTATCAGGAAATGCTGCTGCAAGCTTGTTTACAAAATCAATAATAACTCCGCTTTGGCTGCCGGTTTCTGCAGCTTTTCTTTTACAATCATCGCACTCGCAGTAACCATTATTATCCATTTGACTAACAGAAAAAATTGTTGCTTGCGGATTTTTTTTAATGATTGAATCAAGTGATTGCTTTGCGATAGCCAATACATCAGGGTTGGTTAAATTCAATTGCGTTTTTACACGTTTGCCATCTCTTAAAGCATAATACTCCGGATGTGTTGCAAAATATTTATCGGGCGGAACAAGCGTAAACATAGAATGCACCCACAAACCGAAAGGCGGCGTTTTTATTTGCCCCGGCGCATTTTGTAATTTATTCCATGCCGCATATTCGCCCTGGAAAGCGGGCCATGAATAAATATATCGATATTTAATTACAGGCGTGTAAGAATAATTTATGTTTGATGGAATTGAAATATTTTTATTCTGCGGAATTAAAACAGCGTCAGATGTATAGTAACGGCAACCAAGATATTTCTCAAGAAATTCATAAACTGCATTATTCATTCCATTGCCTGTACCGCCAATAATGTAAATATTTTTATCTGAAGTTTTTATTGCCACTCCTTCATTGCCCGGCATTTCATTTTGTTGAGACGAAAACTTTTTTTCAGCATCTGCAACAGTTAAAACCTCTATTATGTTATTGCCTTGAACTGGCTGATCAATCGAAAAATTTGCACCTGAAATTTTTTGAAGATTCTCCTGTAAAATTTTAGCTGCAGCTATTTCTTTCTCGTCACCAGCTGTAATAATTGTATAGATTGGAGCGCCATTTTTTGATAAAACAAGATTTTGTGCGGCGCATGAAAAGTTTATACTAATCATTAAAAGCAGCAGTACACAGAAGTTGTTTTTCACGAATGCCATTTATTAATCAACAATATTTTGTTCTGTCCATTCCAGCGTATCTGTAAACTTGTTTATGTATTGATCGAGCAATTGCTTAACATCATCGGGATCATATTTTGCTTCCATACAATAATGAATGCCATTTGCAAATTCTTCTGCATTATTGGCTACAAGCAAAAGATTTTCAGCTGAAACTTCAATTCCTTCATAAGAAATATCTGTGCCAATAACGCGGCAACCGTTTTTTATAGCGTCAAGTATTTTAAATTTTATTCCTGCTCCTAAAAATAAGGGTGAGACTAATGCGGAAGCTTCTTGTAAAAAAAAGTTAAGGTCTTCAACAAAGCCTTTAGCTTTAACTCTTGATGGCAATTGCGCTTTAAATTCATCCGGCAAACCTTGTCCTAAAATAGTGAAAGAAACTTTATGACTGAGCAGAGGAAACACTTTATGAAAAAACCACTTTAATCCATCAAGATTCTCGTTTCTGTTCCATGCACCCAAAAAAACAAAATGCGATAAACTAACCGGAACATTCAGAGAAGCTACTGTTTTAAATCTGTTTTTTACAATAGCAGGTGTTGCATTAACCTTATATTCTTTGTTTAAAATTTCAAGATCTTTAAAAGAGGCAATTGCAATTTTATCACAATAACCAAACATTTTTTTCTCTGTAAATTTTACAAACTTTAAAATAAACTTTTCATACCATTTATTTTGAAACTCGCGTTGATATTTTTGAAGAATTACATCATGCGCAAACATGCAAATCTTACTTCGGTCTTGTATAAACATTGCATAGATATAAACCTGGGCGTAGTCAAGATAAATTAAGCTCGACGTTTTCTCTCTTGCTCTAATAAATTGTAATGCCCTAAGAGAAAAACGCGCTGTGTATAAAGGGAAAAAAAAGGCGAGCAATAGCATATACAAATACCGCTGTGGCCTACCCTGATTGATGTAAAGAATTTCCTTAAACCTTTCTTTTCTTTCAATTGCATGTTCAGGATATGAAAAGCAAACCAGGCTTACGCTGTATCCTTTCGCAATTAAATCATCTGTTATAATATTGATATTACCTTGCCCTGCTGTAAGATTATTTACAGGATACGCAGTTACAATTAAAATATTTTTTCGATTACTATTTGATGAGTTCATTAGAACTTAAGGTAGGCTTGCATATTAAGGTATCAGGCATGTGCAGGCTGATATAAATTTTCTGTTTTTTGAGGCTGTTCTTTTGAATAAGGATAACAAAAGAGTATCATTAGAAAAAATAAATCTGTAAAAGCTTTTGAATTCAGAATAAAAAAAAACAGGATACAAAAACCAAAAAAACGAACGAGATTTTTATTTTCCAAATTACGCAACATAGCATTTCGTATTACAAAGTATTGCAGTAAAAAATAGCAAAGCATACCTATTATTCCGAAATAATAAATCAACCGTAAATAGCCTACATCTGTATGCATGTAATAAGCGCTGGAGCGATCGCCGGGTATTAAATAATACTGCCCATCGCCAATGAGATAGGTTTTTAATGTTTTAGGAAAAACATACATTGATTCAAGCGTATTTGTTGAGGATGTTGAAAACTTTCCGTTTCGTGAATAGTTAATAAATAATTCAAAAGCAAAATTGACTACATCTGTTAACTGCTTCAAAAGTTGCGGCGAATATGCGAAAATTAATCCAATAACAACAGCAGGAATTACAAGAAGGTTTAGCAAAAACAACCACTTATTTCTAAGTGAACTTTTATTAAACCGAAATGAAGGAAAAAATAAATAAATCAACGAAAGCGCAAAACCAATGAGCGTTGTACGCGCCATCATAAGGCCAAGCAGCAGTATAATAAAATATACCAGCGAATACATAAAAATTTTTATTCGCGTTAATGGCTTCCGTTTTAGCATTACTGCAAGAATCATCAATGTAAAACCATTTATCATTCCTGCGCCAAAAAATGTTGAGCCAAAACCAATAAATCTGTGCTCTCCAGTCTCTTCAATTTTTGAAATATCAAGCGCGTTCAAATTTTGAAGTCGCATAAGCAGCTCATTAATCTGCGGCGATAAATAAGATATTAATGAAATAATTACCTGTATTAAAACTGCAACAATAATATATTTCATCACTATTTCGTAAGTGATTTTTTTATGAACTTTTTTAATAAGGAAATGAATAAAATAAGCTGCAGCTAAAATTAAAACAATAGAAACAGGGTATTGAACAAACTCAAAATCGCGGGTTTTGTTTAATGCGATTGTTAACAGTGAAACAAATATGATTAATGCAAAAGCAAAAATATATTTAAGAATACCCTTTTGAATAAAGATATCTTTTCTCAATTGCACTTCGCGCTCAAGATTAAACAAAAAAATTATCAGCCCACATAAAGCTAGCGCTACTCTTGAGCCAATGCCAAAAGGAATTATGATTAGCTGAACGGAATACAGGTAAAAGAAAAAACAGAGCTGTATTACAATCTTAGCTAACACCCTCAGCGGATAGAATTTCCTTGTAATACTCATCATGGTTTTCTACCATTTTGTTAATGGTATAATCTTTAACTGCATTGTAACCATTACTTCCTATTTCGCAACGCAATGCTCTATTTGTTAACAGTTCTATTATTTTTTCTGCAAGCATTTTATAATTTCCCGGTGAAAATAAATAACCAGATATATTGTCTGTAATAACAGAAGTGAAAGCAGGAATATCAGTTACCACTACCGGTAATTTCATAAACATTTTTTCAAGCAGTGCAACACTAAGTCCTTCATAACGCGAAGTAAAAACGCCTACATCTGAAATAGCAAGCAATTCATTAATATTAGAAATATTACCCAGTAATAAAACTGAACTGCTCAGTTCATTTTCTTTTACAAATTGTTCTATTTCTGCTTTTGCTCCACCATCTCCAGCAAGGCAAAGTTTTGCGTTTGAAATTTTTTGCACAACAATTTTCCACGCTTTCAATAAAGTAAGATGATCTTTTTGTGCTTTATCAAATCTTGCTACATACGAAACAATTAAATCATCTTCTTTAAATCCCCAATACGATTTTTTTATTTTGCTGCGTAAATGAAAATCAAATTTGTTTTCATCCACACCATTAATAATACATTTTATGCCTGCTGCTTTGTTTTTAAAATATTGCAAACAAATGTTCTGTAATTGTCTTGAAACAGTTATAAGGTATGCATGATTTATGCTTATAGAATAAGATTCGGTTGTAATAATAAAATTATTTTTTGTGTTGACATTTGTATAATATAATCCGGCAGTATGAATGGTATGAACTTGAATACATCTACATCGGGAAAATTTTATACCAACAGCAGATAAAAAAAACAATTGGTATAAAAAATGGGTGTGAACAATATGCGGCCTTATATTTTTTAAAATACGTATAAATTTTCCGCAAATAAAAGGTGCAAATAAAATGTTAGCTGGTGTTACTAAATTTTTATTTCGAAAAGGCAAAGCATGAAACTGAATATTTTTATTAAGCGAATTTATTTGCGTATTCCTGTCTTTGGAAAAAGTAATAATATGTACCTCATATATTTCTGCATTCAAACCATTAGCCACTTCCAATAAAATTTTTTCTCTGCCGCCAAAACCTAAACTTTCTATCACAAAAGCAATTTTTATTTTAGACATGAAAGACTAATTCAAACTTGCTTTTGTTAGAAAATGGTTCAGTGTAATAAAAGGGTTAATAGATAACAGTTTTTTAAAGGCGAGTAATTTTGTTGCAAAATTATTTTTATTGCTTTTTAAAATACAAAGCATCGCCAGCGAATAATATTTATTAAATGTTTTTTTGAGTGATTGCTGATTGAATAATCCTGTTTTTTTGTTCTTATCTAAAAGCGATTTCTTCCAGTTTTTAAAATCACTGATTTCTTTTTTTAAAGCTTTTTGATACCAAAGCCCGGCAAGAAACTTCAAATGGTAATCAGTGAAATTTTCTGCAAACCCAAAAGATTGCATATTAATTTCAACTGATCTTTTCAGCGCTTTATACTGTTCATTTTTTTTTAAAATGGTAACATTATTGCCATGCCATCTGTAATACAATAAAAAATCCGGAAGATTTTCCAACGGAAATTTTTCTGCGATCCTTATCCACAGTTCATAGTCTTCCGCAGGTACAAGCCCTTCATTATACAAACCTATCTCGTTAAGAACATTTCTACGCATCATAACAGTTGGATGACAAAAAGGGCAATAAAATAAAAGTTCAGCTTTTATATTTTCGTCGCCTTTGGGATATTTCAGCCGTCCTTTTTCTCTTCCCTGCTCGTCAATCAAAATATAGTTTCCGCCGCACATAGCAACAGCTTCATGCGATTCAAGATATTTTACCTGGATTGAAATTCTGTTAACATGAGAAATATCATCGGCATCCATTCGCGCAATGTATTTTCCATTAGAAACACTAATTCCTTTATTTAAGGTTGAAACGAGTCCAAAGTTTTTTTCATTCATCAACAGTTTAATTCTCGAATCTTCTGCAGATAATTTCTTCAAAATATTAAATGTGCTATCTGTAGAGCAATCATTAATTACTATTATTTCAAGATTTGAATATGATTGCAACATAATTGAGCGCACAGCAGCCTCAACAAATTTTTCGGCATTATAACAGGGAATAATTACAGATACTAACGGCAAGGCGTTTTTCACGTTGTTTTAAGACCCACTTTCTTTTTTACGAAATCTATTTCTTTATTATAATCAAAACCCGTGTTCACAAATCTGCTGAAAGAATGTTTTGTTATATGTGATGATTTATTGGAGATTTTTTTTATTAACTGTTCAAAGGTGTAAGCAACAAGTTCACCTTGTGTAACAGAGGCATAATCAAAATACAATTCTCTGCTTTTTGATTTATAATTTTCCAGATCAAAAGGATAAAAAATTATTTTTTTATTCAGCAAATCATAATCAAAAAATATAGAAGAATAATCTGTAATAAGAGACGTAGTGTATGGCAACACCGGATAAACATCAAAGCTGCTGTTTAATAAAAATAAATTTGAAAATGCACTGATATCCTGGTTAAAAATGGTATTGATATGCACTTTTAAAATAAACAGAATATTATTTGCTTTACATGTTTCATTCAACAACTGAAAATCAGGGATTGCTTCTGTAATAAAATTTGGATTATCATCCCGCCAGGTAGGCATGTAAATAATTGCTTCATTAAATTTTTTAAACCTGTTTATTGCGTTTAGCATCTCCTCTCCTTCAATCTTTTTAATATGTGCGCTAAGCTGTTCTTCGCTCCAGTTAAAAGGCATTAATCTTGGATATTGACCTATAAAAACTTTTTGTTCAGGTAGCCTGAATGCGCTGCTAAAAATTTTTACAAGATCTTTTGAAGTAGTAAGTACTGCATCATTTTTTCTTATGATTGATGGTGAATTGCAAAACCTTTTCCATTTCTCATTAAAGCCAACGGGGTTATAAAGAAATCTTGTTGGCCCGCTATGAATATCATGTTCAATCTTTTTTAATGGTACTCCATGCCATAAATTAAATCTGAATCCTCCGCCGGAAAAAGCTGCATTACAAATTGTGTTTATATAACTGCTATATATAAATGCGCCGGCTTTTAATGATAATGCCTTTGCTTTTTTTGATTCAAGATGATATGCTTCAAAACCTTTGCTGCGTAAGCCTTCTATTGTTTGCGACGAATTACTTATCCATACATGTCGCACATCTTTGCAATATTCATTCGCGTATAAAAAAAAATATTTTGTGTTATCTATAAACCTTCCGTTAAGACTGCTGTAAAGCCATATATTTTTTTTTCTTGGAACTAAAAAGCAGAAATAATAACTAATATATGTAATTACAGATTTTAATACCCTCAAAACCAAACTAGTTATTAAATGGAAGAATTATGTGGCTTTAGCCGGTTTAAACAAGTTGAATTTATAAGCGCCCCAAAGTCTTATACCGCAAACAACGCCTTCTGTAATAATGAGCATGCCTGCTACCGAATAAACTGTAAGGTTGTTTGTAAGCACAAGAAAAATCAAACCACATAAATGAAAGATAGAGGAACTGATTACTGAATTATTTGTAAACTTAGAATAACCCATTGCTCCTAAAAAAGGATAGCCAAGTAAAATGGACGGAACAATCATTAAGCACGCAACTAATAATAGCTGCAGTACAACGATGCTTTCCCTGCTTTTTATTTTATAAATGAGATAGATGATATCTTTTGTATCAATAAGCAATGCTGTAATTAAAACAGCATTTGCAATTGTTATAAACCAAAATATTTTTTTAAATACTTCTACATTTTTTGTTTTAGTCATGTAGGGATACAAACTATTGTTTACAGGCACATACGCATTTTGTATGGCAATGAAAAGTTTTTCTGCAGCACTGTAATAACCCACCATAGTATTTGTACCAAACAAACCCAACGTAAATACATTACTAATAGTGTATACAGAAACAGATACACGTGAAAGAAAATATTGCGAGCTATCTTTTAGCGAATGAACAATTTCATTAAAAGAAGGAACAGTGTATTTTATTTTGAAAACTGTTTTTACAACTGCAATTCCTATAATACCTGAAAGTATAGTACCGCCTGAATTAATAAGAGGTACCAATAAATAATCATTGCTTGACTTTATCAGTAAAAAAATAGGTGCAAGTGCAAGCACACGTGTAATGATAGTGATAATTGTAATGAATTTCATTTTTTCCATTCCCATAAAAAACCAAACAGGAAACATTACATTGCCCACTACCATTCCGTAAGTGTATATGTATAGTGCTTTGTCTGAAGAGAATTTATCAAAATAAAAAACAACAAACAGTATTACAGCAAAACCAATAAACAGTAACAAGAATTTTGAAAACATCACACGATTAAATATGTGTGATAGCGTTGATTTATTATCCCGATTTTCTGCAACAAGTTTTACTGCGGAAAGATTATACCCAAAATCCGTAAATACAATAAAGTACTGAATAAATGCATTAGCAAAGTTTACCAACCCATATTTTTCAACACTTAGTGTTCGGAATAAATAAGGAACTGTAAGAAGCGGCAATGCATAATTAACACCCTGCAATACCGCAAGCGAAAAAAAATTACCAACCAGCGGATGCTTTATTTTTTTCAGCACCATTTTATATTAAGACGAAAGAAGTTTTTTAATCATGGTAGTGGAAATTTCTTTTGTGCGCGGCAAGTAAATTACTTCGCAATAAGGTTTTAGAAAATCAAATTTACCCATCCAGTCATCACCCATCACAAACACATTAACATCCAGAACTTTAACATCTTTCAGTTTTTGCTCCCAATTTTCTTCAGGTATTATTTCATCTACATATCTAATAGACTGAAGCAGGCTTTTTCGTTTTTCATAATTAAACACGCATTTCTTTCCTTTAATTTCATTAAAGCCATCTGTTGATAATCCAACAATAAGCTTATCTCCAAATTCTTTCGCACGCCTCAATATTTCAATATGCCCATAATGCAAAAGATCGAAAGTGCCATAAGTAATTACAGTCTTCATTTATTTAAGATTTGAAAAAATCCTTCTTACAATTAAAAAAGCACACATTAAAAACCCGCCGAGCACACCACCAATTATTAAAGAAATAAGTTTACCTGGTTTTTGCATAACTAATGGTAACTGCGGTTCATCAACTATTTGGTAAAGTGGTGTTTCTTTTTGTAAAGTGATCTTGGCAATTTCAAGATTTTGCAAAACCTGTCCATATGCCTGCCCTAACGCACTTGCACTTACCTGACTTTGTTGTGCGCCGGACCGCTGAACCTGATAAGCAGGATTTAAATTAAATGTAATATCAGTTTGTGCTGCGGCAGTTGTTATAGTATTACCCAATAAAAGCCGCAGGCTATCTGCCTCATGTTGCAACATTTTTAAATTTTGTTGTGCAACGCTTGTTTTGGTATCTATATAAAAAGCAGATGTAACATTAACCAAATACGTGGTTAGGTAATAAGAAAAAATCTGGTTGTTTGATATGGTGACTACATTATAAATATTTTTGTCTTTATCCGGCATTGATACATCAAGATATTTTTTTTGAATGCCATCATAAATATCCCTGAACATACTATCCTGTACCATGCTCATTTGCGAAATAGAGTCAGGAAAAGGATATACTGTTTTCAACTTTGGATCTTTCTTCCATGCTTGTGGCAGTTCTTTATCAACACAAAAAATATTTAATAAAGACTGGTTGCTTTCAGCTGGCTTTTTCAATAAAGTCTCCTGTACCATTTTGCGAGACTTCATTAAGGCAATAATGTTATTTCCCGTAAATACATCATTGCTACCACCGCCTAAATCAATACCAAACTGGCTTGCAAGACCAATTACTCCTGATGCAGTCTGATCATTATTAGCAAGAATAAAACTAAGTGAAGCTTCATATTTTGGTTTTGAAATCCATGCATACAATAAGCCGCAACCACCGCCTATAATGCCGGCAATAATAATAAGTACAAATTTTGACAGCAAAAAAGAGTACCATCTTTTAATGATTACTAAGATTTCTTTTAGCGATAACTCATCACTGTTTGCCATCAAAAAAAATATTTATTAATGAATCTTTATTCATTTTACAATCTTAGAATTGCAATTACAACACCGGCCAGTGAAGCTAATGCACTTGATATACCTATAAGCTCCGGTGTGGTTAAACGGTTTGTCCGGTCTGGTTTTGCAGGCACTACTATTTCAGTACCGGGTTTTATTTCCGGATAACTTTTGAAGAATAAAAAGCTATGTGTTGATGCTGCCTTGCCGTTTGCATACACAACATAAATTTTATTTCTCTTACCATTATCTGAAACACCTCCTGCTGAAGAGATATAGTCTCTCAAATTATATTTTTCATTGTATGGAATTTGCGTAGGAAACAAAACGCTTCCGCTTATTCTTACCTGCGCATTATATTTTGGAACAATTAATTCATCGCCCGGCATTAGCACAACATCTTCAGGTGAATAAGGTTTTGAAAGCAATCTTGGAATGTCCAGCGGAATCTGGTCATATTGCTTTTGTACATCCTGCTGAACAAGATGCGATGAATCATTCAACTGCTGTTGAATATTTAATATGGTTTGCTGTTTTATTTGATTCGTTTTGTCTTCGAGATTATATCTTTTAATATAAGCACCTTCAAGGTAGGCTTCCGGAGTAAAGCCACCTGCGCGTTTAATAAGATCGCTTACACGCTCTTGTCTTTTCTCTAAAACATAAGGCCCCGGATATTGCATCTGTCCTGAAACAGTTACAGATTGAAAGGCAAGGTAACCTGGTTTGCGGCGCACCGTAACAAGATCTGATGGTTGCAATGCGATATTTTTTTCAGGTGTTGAAAGATCCTCCATTCCATTTACTTCAATTATCATACTGGCTCTCACATCTTGCGCAGTTAATGTATCGCGCTTTATTAATCTTGCTACTTCTATTCTTTCAGGAAATGCTGCATCTGTAAAACCACCGGCTTGTAGTATCACATCTTTTAAGGTAAGGCTATCCCTAAAATCGTAATAACCCGGGTTTCTTACTTCCCCTAAAACAGAAACATAGTAATCATCTTTTAAATCAAATATGGATGAGATTACAACTGAATCTTCACGCCTTAGTAAAATACTTTTTTCGGCAATTGTATCAGAAGGGTTGAATGAGAGTATGTCTTTTGTAAGATCATTATTCAACCGAAATATTTCTGCCCGTTGCATAAAGGCATCTTCGCGTAAGCCATCGGCTTTGTTTATGAGATCTTTCACCGTCATCGCCGGATCTAATTCATAGATACCTTCTCTAAAAACAGCACCGGTAAGAGTAACCCTATTAGTAAACCTATTTAAAACTTTACTCACAATAACACTGTCGCCATCCTGCATCACATAATTTGAAAATGCATTTGCCGTTACATCTTTCACACTCAAATCTTTGCCGGTAAACTGTACAATTTTTACTGAACTTTTATATGCACTATCTGTAAATCCAGAACAATAAGTAAGAAGATCCTGCAATGTTTCGCCGGGCAACATTTGAAAAATGCCGGGGCGTTTTACATAGCCGTCTATTATAACTTTTGTTTTGTATGATGGTATTCTTATTACATCATTGTTCTGCAGAGTGATGTTATCACTGCCATCACCTTTTGTTAGAAAGCTATACAAGTCTATTGTCTTAAATAATTTGTTGTCTCGTATCAATTCTATGTTTCTGAAACTTCCATATTCCGCCGGACCGCCTGCAATAAACAATGCATTGAAAGTAGTGGTAAGAGAAGGAACCGTATAGTTTCCGGGTTTATTAGCGCCAATAACCGTTATGCCTATGCTTTTAATTTGAGCAAGATTAATGCTTAGCTTAGATGAGCCTGAACGAATAGTTGGATAAGCTGTTCTTCCCATCAGGCTACTTATTTTTTTTATTGCATTTTCAATGCTTAAACCTGATACCTGTACTTGCCCCACATTTGGAATAATAATATTTCCTTCAGGCGCAACAGTAACAGGAATTGTTGTTTCCTGCACGCCATACACGTTTATGTTCAGTTGATCACCGGGGCCAATAAAATAATTCATGGGTGTTGCCACAGGTATTTGTGGTTGAAAATTGAGCGACGAATTATTAAAAAGTTCAGAACCGAAAATACGTGGGTTGATAATTGGCTTTCTTGGCGTGGTATCAATAAGATTATTGTATTGTTGTTTAAGTGCGCTATCGGTTAACATTGTTGCATTAGAAGTTTGCTGCTGATTCGTCGGCTGCGTTGGCGCATTGATTGCAACTTGTTGTAATCTTGCGCGTAATTTTTGCACTTCAGTTACAGGCATTCCTTTCGAAATCGCTATTTGTTCTGCCTGTTGTTCAGTTATACCCGCAGCGTCTAATTGCTGTTTTAGTTTTGCAATATCTGCATCTGAAAGTTTGTCTACTTTTACAGTTGTTAAATCATAGTTGCGTAAAAGATCCTGGGCATTGCAATAATTCACTACCACTAAAAAACAAATTAACAGGCTAACAAGGCGGAAAAAGAGTTTCATCTGCATTAAATAAAATCTTCAAATGTAAATATATAGCTTCGCCATCTGAGTCACATATAAAATAAAAAAGCCTTCATGCATTGAAGAAGGCGCGGGTTATATTTTAAATACACTCATCAATTAAAAAAATGGGCCGCAAATATAAGAATTAGAAAAGTGAAACAGTAAATACAGCTTGTTTTAACAATCATGTTAACTATGTAAACAACTGTTCTGCCATTGCGATGCTTTCCGGTTTACCTACATCAATAAATTTAGTTGAAGAGTGATCGAACGATAAAATTTCATGCCTGTTACATAAAGAAAGATATGCATCCACCATAGAAAATTTTATTTCTTTTTGATTCATTAAGTCAAAAATTCCTTTGTTTATAATATGCAAGCCACTAAACGCTTTTTGGCTTAAATTTTTTTCTTTGCGAATGATTTTTTCTTCCCCTGTTTTTACATTTTTCCATCCGCATAAAATATTTTCATCATTAAATAAAAAGTAGCGGGATG
>JBEHXR010000065.1:0-13118 GCA_048498595.1 Bacteroidota bacterium | reverse complement strand
AATGGTTAAATATGTATGTGCAGCCGCCGCAGATTTTTTATTAACTTAAGGCATTCAAATGAGATCCGCGTTATCTGAATTACATTAATAAAAGAAAAATTTTCCTATAACATCAATCCTTAAATTAGCAAACCATTTAACTGCATAAACATTCAACTCACAATTAATCAAAAAAATTTATGAAACTAAAAACTTATCTAACAGCGCTTATTGCGCTATGTTTTGCTGTAAATCATGTAAAGGCGCAAAATGTATTTCCATCAAGTGGGGCGGTTGGTATTGGAACCGTCACACCGGATACTTCTTCTTTATTAGAAATTAAATCTTCATCTAAGGGAGTTTTAATTCCACGGTTAACGTTATCGCAGCGCAATAATATTACCGCTCCAAAAAAAGGACTGGTTATTTTTCAAACAAGTAATTATCCTGGATTTTATTATTACGATGGCACAGTATGGACAAATATCGGGTACTGGCAAAGAAATGATAGTTCTGTTTTCCTTGGCTCAGGCAATGTAGGTATTGGTAAGGTGTTGCCGAATTATAAACTGGATGTATATGGTGACATTAATATGAGCGCAAAAAATTTCTTTCGAATGGGTGGCACGCAAATTTTGAAATATGATGCGGCAAATAAGAATCTTGTCCTAGGTAAGAGCAACATTACTGTAACAATCGGTTCTTATACACTTCCCGCTAACGACGGACAGGCAAACCAAATTCTAAAAACGAACGGTTCAGGTGCTGTTAGCTGGCAAAACGATAGCAGTATATTGTATTCTGCAGGAACGGGTTTGAGTTTACAGGGAGATACCATTATAAACACCGCACCTGACCAGGTTGTCACATTGCAGGGTTTGAGTGGCATTACTACAGCAGGCAGCTACCCGGCATTCACAATAAGTGGTGATGGTTTGTGGAGTACCTCGGGCAATAGCAATGTAAGTGGTGGTTTTATTGGTACCAGAGATGCCACACCTTTTCGGATTAAGGTAAATAATAAGCTCGCAGGTTATATTGACAACAATTCTTCAACTGCGAGTACAAGTTTTGGCTATGAAGCTTTACAAACAAACAAAGTAGGCTATAACACGGCATTTGGTTACAATGCATTAACTGCAAATACTTACGGATACAATAACACCGCAAATGGTGGTTTTGCTCTTTCATCAAATACAACCGGCAGTTACAATGTAGCCATGGGAGCAGATGCGCTGTATGCCAATTCAACAGGAAATTTTAACGTAGGTTTTGGCTATAATGCCCTTTCATCAAATACAACCGGCAGTAGTAATGTGGGTATAGGCGACCATGCCTTATATTCCAATGAAGCAGGCAGCTATAATATTGCCATAGGAGAAAATACTCTTTATTATAATACATCGGGCAGCTATAATACTGCTTCAGGAGATCGTGCACTTGTATCCAATACAACCGCTATCGAAAACACGGCTATAGGCGCATCTGCACTCACTTCCAATATAACAGGAAATTATAATACAGCAACAGGAGTAGGTGCACTTGCCGGAAATAAAACAGGAGCTGAAAATACTGCTAATGGTGTTAGTGTGTTAACAGCTTGCACTGACTGCGCCTATAATACAGCAAATGGATATTTTTCGCTGTATTCAACTAAAAGCGGTGACAACAATTCGACACTGGGTAGCAATACACTTTACTCTACTACTTCATCAAGTAATAATACAGCGGTCGGCTACGATGCCGGGTCCGGTTATAATAATGGCAACAATAATGTTTTTTGCGGCGCAAATACCGATGCTAATGACGACGGTTATTCTGATGTGATCGCATTAGGAGAGGGCGTGATCTGCACAGCGTCACACCAGGTAAGAATTGGTAATGCTGCGATTACATCCATAGGAGGGTATGCAGACTGGACGAACATCTCAGATGGGCGAATAAAAAAGAACATCAAACAAAATGTACCAGGGCTCGCATTCATTAACAAACTAAGACCGGTTACTTATAATCTTGATCTCGATGCTGCCGATAAAATCCTCCAGGTAAAACATATTAAAGATACAGTTAGCACCAGCCTTCAAAATACGCAATCCGGAACAGAAGAGCGAAAATTAAAAGAACAAATTGTTTATACCGGTTTTGTTGCACAAGAGGTAGAAAAAGCGGCAACAAGTGTAAACTATAATTTTAGTGGTGTTGATGCGGCAAAAAATGATAAAGACTTGTACGGTCTCCGCTATTCAGAATTTGTAGTGCCTTTGGTTAAGGCTGTACAGGAATTATCTGCTAAAAACGACTCGCTGGAAAATAAAAATACAAGACAGCAAAAAGAAATTGATAATCTGCAAAATCAAATCAACGAATTAAAAGTGATGATGGAGTCATCTTCAGTAAATCATCAGTCAGCTATGGTATCAAGCGCAATGCTTTATCAAAACATCCCTAATCCATTTAAAAATTCAACAACGATCAATTATTTTTTACCTGATGTATCTGGCTTTGCTAAAATAATTATAACAAATAAGCAAGGCAGTGTATTAAAACAGGTAAATCTAAACGCAAAAGGAAATGGAAGTGTTAGGGTTGATGCTTCAATACTTGCTTCCGGGGCATACCAGTATTCACTTTATATCGATGGAAAATTAATTGATACAAAGCAAATGGTGCTTGCAAAATAACGGAAGATGTTTTTTCATATTGTAAGGCCAGCAACGGTAAGAATACATATGCCGGAGACGAACAAGTTACGGTGATGCTACGGTTAAATGATGAAGATTTATCCTTCCGGGCAGAAGTATGGAGCAGGTTTGCAGCGATGAGCATACCTCACTTATTACTTATGTATTACCTTCAGTGGAAGGCTGCTTTATGTTTTGTTTTAGCGAAAGTTAATGCATCCTGCTACCGCACTTTAAGCCCCTTTAATGTTATCCCGTTATTTTTCATTTCAGGGTTAAGAATGTGTATAAGATAAATGCCATTTGCCCATGCGCCGGTATTTATAGTGTGTGTTGTTATGCCTGCAGTAAGATCAATTGAATTCTCATAATAGACAGTACCTGCTACACTTGTTACCTGTATTTTTACTTTCCCGTTTGCGCTGGAATAAATATCCAGGTTTAGCTGGTTGCCGAACGGGTTATTGATCACTTGCGCATGTATTTCATCTTTGGGATTAACTTCCGCCATTGTATAAACAGGCATTGATTTAGCCGGTATTGAAACCGTACCTTCATATAATTCCGAGCCGTATCGATAATCATCTCCCGCAATGAAAAGTTTGTTACCCACCCCTGCTATTTCACGCGCATTTAATGCATTTGCCAGGCTATCATCTGTTACATGTGTTCCTTCCGGAGTGCCATCTGATACTGCAAGTAATTCACTGGCAGTTAGGGTATCCTCACCCAAGAAATACAACTGGTTACCCGCAACTGCAAAGGTTCCTGCATCCGGGAAGACAAAGTATAAATGAGATAATAGCTGAGTACCTGAACCAGTGCCGTTACTTTTCCAAAGCTGCATTCCATTTATGCCGTCATCCGCCATAAAAAATAAAGTATTGCCTATATGGTTAAACAAAGAAGGATTGGAAGATGATGTGCCATTGTAAATATCCTTCACCTTCACAGTTCCTGCTGCTGTGCCATTCGTTTTCCAGAGTTCGTTACCGTAGTTTACTGTATTACCCGCAAAAAACAGTATGCTATCCGTTCCATGAAAAGAAGTGGCGTAAACGGCTTTTATTTGTTTTGTGCCACTGTTTGTTCCATCACTCTTCCACAAAGTTTGTGTTGTTGCATTACTGGCATCGAAATAAAGTGTATCCCTAAAAACATATAGATTGTTTGGAGATGAACTGCTGCTGCCCGGAAAAATATCTTTTACAATTTTTGTTCCGGCTGTTGTGCCGTCCGATGTCCATAACTCAGTTCCTGTTGTGCCGTTTACTTTGCTCCATGGAAAGTAGGCATTGTTGCCTATTGTTACAAGGGAGCCGCTATTATAGTTTGTACCAGATGTAAGCAAATAAGTTCCGTCATTTGTTCCATCCGTTCTCCACAACTCATAATATCCACTGGATGAGTTATAAAGAACTACAAACACGATATTATTGTTTGCTATTGTATAATCGGATATGCGTCCATAGATTCCAAAGTCATAAAGCATGACCACATCGCTTTTTTTGCCAGTTGTTTTATATAATGCCGTATTCGATTCGCCCGCAAAAAAATAAGCAAAACTGTCTTTTACTTTAAAGTTTGAAGGCCAACTGCTTTGGTCACCTTTAATAATATCTTTCAGAATAAAAGTGCCCGAATTTGTTCCATTGCTCACGTAAGGTTCTGCTCCTTTATCTGGTGTACTGGCAAGAAAAATTATTTTATTGTTGAAGGGAGTAAGATACAAGGGATTACTGCTCTCCGTACTGTGGGTATTGATATCCTTTGCCAAATAAGTGTTGTTTGTTGTGCCGTCTGAAACCCATAATTCTGTTCCGTTTGCCAGTGTATTAGCAGCAAAAAATGTCTTATTGTTATTAGTCGTAAACCAGTTAGCATTACTGCTTAGAACACCCGGGTTAATATCTTTTAATAAGTATGTATTTTCTGCAGTGCCATCACAGCGCCAAACTTCATTGCCCATGGTAGTTGTAGAAACATTAAAGTACATAAGACTGCCGCAGTTTGTTAGATTAGTAACCGGTGCACCGGCAGGCAAATCAGCAATTTTTACCGGGGTGCCGGACGGCCCGTTAGCCCACCATAATTGCGGAACGTAATTGTTATCGTATAAAACAAAATAAGCTTTGCTTCCTATACGACTGATTGGTACACTTAAGTATTGATTATAGTTAATGCCCATTACCAGTTTGGTGCCTGTGCCGGCAACTCCATTGTATTTATAAACTCCCCAAACGTCATTATCATTTCCTTCAAAATATATCGCATTACCCACAACTGTCAAAGGTTTTTTATCATCAACGGAACCAATACCGTAACCCCATAGGCTAATTCCATTGTTACCAGGTGCATAATCTGTTCCCGTAATGGTGCCATCACTTGTAAAAAGGCTATTTGTTACACCATCGTTCTCAAAAAAATAAAGTTGGTTATTACATGCAGTCAAATGTATAGGTCCTTCGCCATAGGGATCCGGGTCAATATCTTTCAGCATAAAAGTTCCGGCAGTAGTTCCATCGGATCTCCAGAGTTCAGTATTATTGTAAGAAGTATTTTCAGCAGTAAAATAAAGCAGGTTATTAACTGCAAGCATATAAAATACCTGTGTGGCTCCCAATGAAGTCAGGTCAACAGCTAACCTTGTTCCGGTATCTGAACCATCACTTTTCCATATCTCCCATTGATTTGACCCGTGTACGCTTATAATAAACAGTTCACCGTTAACAACCGTAATTGCCACGGGGTAAGAATTATTGATGCTTTTGAATGCCTTTGTGCCGGCGTTCGTTCCATCCGATTTCCAAACTTGCCAGCCATCAACCGGCGCATACGCAATGAAGTATATGTTTCCTTTGAACGTGATAATGTTACTCACATTTGAAGTTGCTATTCCCGGATTGATATCCCTGACCAATTTTGTTCCGGCTGCAGTACCATCACTTTTCCACAATTCCGCACCATGTACACCATCATCTGCATTATAATAAATATCATTTTTCAATACTGCAAACCGATAATCAAAGCTGGTATTAAAATAATTAATGGGGTTTGAATTCGATGCAGTATCTATATCTTTTGTAAGATGTAAAAAACTGCTTTGCGTAAGCGAGGCATCTTTTAAATTATTCTTTCCAAAATAATTATTATTAAATACGGGTCTGTGATGAGCCGAATCGTAAATAACGAATATATTCCGGCTGGATAAGTTGCCAGGCTGTTGTGCCTGCAGATTTTGTGTAATAACAATTGCAATAAATAAAACGGTAGCGGGTAATAGTTTTGGTATCATAAAAAGGGAATAAGCAGTGTAAAAATAATATAAAGCATCATGTTGTTAGCTTTACTAATTATTTATTTTCTATAACATATTTTGGTTTTTGTTCAACTGGCGCCGCGATGAGGGTGTTTTGTATGGGCGAAGAAAGTAAAATTTAGCAATGGTTCTGCTGATGTTCTTTGCAATAAAACCTCAGCAATTATATATTGATAGTACTTGGTTTTTTTACATCAACATAATTTCCTTTTTGACGTTCCGCATCGTCTCGGCAACGCGGGCAATGCATTTATCATGCAGCTTATAACGAAGTAAATGAGCATGTAAAAAATGGCACACCAACAGCTTACCTCGTACATACTATTATAAATAAAAAACCCCTGCTTTCGCAAGGGTTGTAGTCCTCATAAAAATAAATTATTGCGCTGAACTGAGGTCCGGGCGGTATTTCATTAATTCCTGTTCGGTAACATCAGTAAGGTCTGCCAATGCTGTCATTCTTTTACTCCATTGCGCCTGTCCGTACATTTCTATATACCCAGCCTGGAATTGATCGTTCAATCCTTTATAATAATCCAGGTCAATTTCTTTAAAGCCTCTTTTAATATCATTCCTATTCGCTGGTCAGCACATAAGCTGATTTGCTAACTTAAAATGCATGCTGCTATTCTTTATTCAGCCATAAGGTTTGCCTGCGGTTTTTCTCATCTATAATAGTAATTAAATAAACACCGCTTGCATAATTGCTTACATCAAGCTGAATACTATTTGCGCCTTTATTGGCAACACCCGTTCTTGTTTGTAAAACATTTCCTGATAGATCTGTAATGGTTAACGTATATCTTCCTTCCGCATTAAATGAAAGCGTTGCATTTGTTTTTGCAGGATTGGGATAAACAGCAATAAATGAATGATCATTCATTTTTGCAGCGATGGCATTGTTGCCTCCATTGTAATAAATGGTATCGCTGTGAAGTGTTAACTGAGTGGCAACAGCGTTTGTTACGGTAACAGAATAATTACCACCGTGTGATGGCGTAAACGTTGAATCACCTGTAATGGTTGCAACCAGTGTTGAACCTTTATACCATTTAAAAGTATCGTACATTAATTGATATGAACCGCCGGTATAAACGGACAGGGTATTGCCATTTTTATGTATTGGAATATTTGCCTGTGGAAAATAGACAACCGGACATATTTGATTCTTTATAAGGGCTGCCATACCCGCAAAAGTAAATTTGTTTTCACCTAAATAAATGGCGCCACCTACTGAAAATTTATGAAATGGAACGACCTGACCACTCAATTGATTATTTGCTAAATTTAAATATATAAGATGGGAAAGCTCGCCTAATCTATATGGAATGCTGCCACTTAATTGATTATTACCTAGATACAAAGATGCAAGATTGGAGAGATCGCCTAATTCGGATGGGATCCGGCCATTTAATTGATTATTGGCCAATCTTAAATCTGTAAGATTTACAAGTTCCCCTAATTCCGGTAATATTTTACCGCTTAACTTATTATTAAAAATGTAAAGATATTGAAGGCTTTTTAGGTTTTTAATTTCCGATGGAATGCTAACCAATTTATTGGAACTCAGATTTAAATAAGTAAGATTGATAAGATGACCTAATGCAGGCGGAATGCTGCCACTTAACTGATTATGATCCAAATTCAGGTATTGAAGGCTGATCATGTTACCTAAAGAGGCAGGAATATCACCGGTTAATTTATTATGATAGAAATTTAAATGTTGCAGATTAATCAGATTGCCTAAAGACGATGGAATGCTGCCAGTTAATTTATTATTGTACAAATCCAAATATTGTAAATTGATAAGATTCCCCAATTCAGGTGGTAAACTGCCAGTCAAATAATTATTGCCAATATCCAGATATGTAAGTTTACTAAGATTACCTAAAGAAGCAGGAATAGTACCAGTCATATGATTGCTAAAATTATTGTATTGATTTAAATCAATTTCTGAGACCCTTTTATTTGCAACAGTTATTCCATACCATGAAGACACAGGACTACTGGTTAGCCAATTCTCACGATGTGCCCAGCGTGGTCCATCTGTACTGTTATACAAATCAACCAACGCAAGCGAATCGTTTACATTTACCTGTGCTTTTAGAAAATCAGGTTTACAAATAGCAAGTGCAGCAAATAAAAAAATGGGAGTGAAGATCTTTTTCATAAAATGGATTTAAGTGGTTAAGAAAAATTGTGAAGTGCATTAAAGGTAGTAAATAAGTTAATTTAGTACACAAAAAACGCCCGGCAGCATAATTGCCGGGCATTTTAATTTAATTGTTACCAATGTTATATTATTCTTTATTCAGGCGCAAAGTTTGCTTTCTGCCTTTTTCATCCATAATGGTAATTAAATACATACCACTTGCATAATTGCTCACATCGAGCCGGATACTGGTTTCATCTTTATTGGCAACGCCCGTTCTTGTTTGTAAGATATTTCCTGCCATATCTGTAATGGTTAAAGTATATCTTCCTTCCGCATTAAATGAAACCGTTGCATTTGTTTTTGCGGGATTGGGATAAACAGCAATAAATGAATGATTATTCATTTTTGAAGCGATTGCATTGTTGCCTGCATTGTAATAAACGGTATCGCTGTAAAGTGTTAGTGCAGTTGCAACAGCGTTTGTTACGGTAACAGAATAATTGCCGCTTTGTGTTAGTGTAAACGTTGAATCACCTGTTATCGTTGCAACCAGTGTTGAACCTTTATACCATTTATAGGTATTATCCTGTAAAGCATTTGCACCACCGGCATACACAGAAAGTGTATTGGTGTTATTATTTAATGCAATATTTCTTTGCGGCCAATAACCAGCGAACGGAAAATTCTCAACAATATTTTCTAAACCTGCAAACGTAAACGCATTGAATTGAAGACGCAGATCAGATAATTTAGTAAGATGATTTAGCGGTGGTATAGTTCCGCTCAACCTGTTAAATGATAAATCCAGACTTTCGAGGTTTATAAGTTTATTTAAAGAAGCAGGAATATTTCCTTTTAATAAATTTCTAACTAAGATCAGCCATTTCAGTTTAGAAAGATTGCCCATAGAACCGGGAATAGTACCACTTATATTATCTGAATATAAATACAGCGTTTCAAGGTTTTTCAGATTACCAATTGACCAGGGAAGATGACCGTTGAAATCATTACAAAAATAAATAGCCAATGATTGAAGCGCGGTAACATTACCAATTGACGATGGAAGCGCACCTTTTACGCCATAGTTCGCGGAAAATGTTTTTAACGCGGTTAAATTTCCAAATGATTCGGGAATTCGCCCGTTGAGCCCGCTGTTAGTAAGATCAATTTCAGTAACCCTGTTTCCAGCTACCGTTACGCCTGTCCATGTAGAAACGGGCGCAGCAGTTAGCCAATTATTCGGCTGCCACTTCGGTCCTTTGGTGCTATTGTAAAGGTCCACCAGCGCAAGCGAATCTTGCTGATTTATCTGTGCACGAACAATATTTGTTTTTAAAAGAAGCAATAAAAAAATAAATAAAACGGCAGTAAAATTTTTTTTCATAAAGAAGGATTAAGATGAAAGAATGAGGAATTGTTTTACAATGTAAAATAAAATTTTAATGTGCGTATTGCCTTTCATTTTTTTTGATATACGGATTGAAAATTTGCGAAGTCCGGAAGAGCAGGTGCCGGAAGATACGAAGCTATTAGCCGATAGCTGTTAGCAGGTAATAATAAAGATGGCCTGGTTTCCGCTTGTTCTTCCGTTATTTTGTTGCATGATCATTATACATGCCGTGCAAAAGCTGTTGAATATATCCCGGTTAAAACCTGCATTGTATATATCACAGCCATCCGAAAACCAGTACATGCATAGCTGGTATATAAAGCTTTTGTCAACGGGTTTTGCCGGTAAGTTTCTCGTTATGTATGTGCACGAACCTTCTTTACTGGTGGTGCTCACAAAAGGAAAAACAATACATGGTACACTGCCCGAATTTTATATCCGGTTACAGTTATTGCTCGAAAGAAAACATTTTAAGCCGGAATTTATGGAAGCAGAAATGAGCATGATAAAGGAAGGATATGTGGTAAGTAAAACCAATAACAAATCAATACTGGGCAGTATGAATGCATTAACCCCTAATATTGAATGGAACTGCCGGGCATTTCCCGATTATGAAGCAATAGACCTTACTTACATAGAAGATATTTATTTAGGCTGGCTAACATTTGATAAGACATTAAAGAAATACAGGAGCGTGATGGACTACTGGAATGAGAAATGTGTAGTGGCAGACTGATTGCTGACAATTAACTGTTTTCTTCGTTTCATATTCGTTTCATGTTCGTTTTTTATTTGCTTCTTCCTTTGCCGGAGACGAACAGGATTCGAAGGAATGGCAGTGTTGGTACGGTGAATACGGAACTGTGCGCTTTGAGCAGTGCGTACAGATCATCTCATCAATAATACCATCAGGCTGTTTTGATGTGTGCAGGTTGCTTCGCGCTTTGCAGCAATTACTGGTAGCATAAATTTTTTGGGTTGTTCTTATATATAATCATTTCACCAATAGCAGGAAAGATATTAGCATATAACAGCTATGCCCCTGTATGCAGGTGCGCAATAAATAATTAACAGTAGGCCCGGTAATTAATGCTTACCTTGTTGGCACGTCGCAAGATGTTCATACAATTTTTTCTCATTTAATTCAGGCATGTGGCCGTTAAAGTAAGTTTTTCAAAAGTGAAAGAGGCTGATTTCTACTCAACCCTCAACAAAAAAGTAGAAGCGTTTTTTGCATCGGGCAAACACTCAAAAAAAGGTAACGGTTTAATGTTATTTAAAGTATTATTTTATTCAACCGTTTTTATTTCCGCTTATCTTGTTCTCGTCCTTGTAAACACAACCATTTCCATGCAATTTTTGCTTTGGATAATACTTGGTTTCTTTACTGCATTTATAGGACTGAATATTTCGCACGACGCGGTGCATGGCTCCTTATCATCAAATAAGTCTGTTAATAAAATACTCGGGTATTCCTTTAATGTGATCGGCGGAAACAGTTATGTATGGAACATTACGCATAACATTGTTCATCATACCTATACCAACATAGAGGGTTACGATGAAGATATTGAACAGATACCTTTATTGCGTATGTCGCCCCACCAGAAATTGCGCAAGGTGCATCGCCAGCAATACTGGTACGCTTTCTTTTTTTACAGCCTGTCTTCTTTATCGTGGGTGTTTATAAAAGACTATGTAAAGTTCTTTAAAAAAGAAATTGGTAACTATAACAATAAGCAGCATCCGCGTATACAGTACTTCATTCTTTTTGCATCAAAAGCAGTTTATTACAGTTTGTTCCTGGTACTGCCGTTTATTTTTATAAAGGCGGCATGGTGGCAAATCTTACTGGGCTTTATTGCAATGCACCTGGTACAGGGTTTTACCATGGCAATTATTTTTATGCTGGCGCACGTAGTACAGGAAACGGATTTCCCTTTACCGGATGATACCGGCACTATAAAAAATACATGGGCTATACACCAGCTTTATACAACTGCTGATTTTGGACGTAATAATCTTTTACTGGGTTTTCTTTGCGGCGGATTGAATTTCCAGGTTGAGCATCATTTATACCCCAGGATATGCCATGTGCATTATAAACATATTTCTGCCATTGTAAAAGAAACAGCAGAAAGCTTTAACCTGCGGTATAATGATAACGATAGTTTTTTTAGTGCCATTGCCTCACATGTGCGTTTATTAAAAGCGTTGGGAAGACAACCGGTACTGGCTGCACAACATTAATTACATTTAATTTTTTACATGGCTACAAAGCAAGACCTCGATTTTACATACTCTACTATTGATAAAATATTCCGGCTGAGCTTTGGTGAAACGGCAGATTACAGCGGTGCAAAATTTGACGGTGATTTTAGTGTGCCGGTAGAAGAAGGTCAAAGAAGAAAGCACCGCTTTATTGCCGAAAGCCTGAACATACATAAAGATTCAAAAGTATTGGATATGGCCTGCGGATGGGGCCCTTTTCTTAAATACATAAAAAATATGGGCGCACAGGGAAAAGGCGTTACACTTTCCGGCGGGCAGGCTTTAGCTTGTATAAGAAACGGGTTGAATGTTGAGGTGATGGACTGCCGTGATATAACACCGGCTGTATTGGGCAGGTTTGATGCAGTGACCTGTATCGGCGGGCTTGAGCATTTCTGTTCTGTTGAAGAATTTAAGGCGGGCAAACAGGATAAAATATACAGCAATTTCTTTAAAAATGTTAGCGATCTTTTGCCTGCAAAGGGAAGGTTCTATATGCAAACAATGGTGTTTACCAAAAGCACACCTGCGCTTGATAAAATAGATATACATGCAGATAAACATTCTGTTGAATATGCACTGGCATTGATGATAAAACAGTTCCCGGGTTCGTGGTTACCGTACAGTGAAGAGCAGGTTATTGCCAATGCGGCGCCTTATATGAAACTGGTATCTAAAAGCAGTGGCAGGCTGGATTATATTCAAACCATAAAATGCTGGCGAAAGAAATTCAGGAAATTTAATTTGCAGAAATACCTGCTTTATATTTCTCTTATTCCAAAATACCTGTTTGATAAAGAGTTCAGGCACCAGGTGGCTATATTCAGAATAAGCCCTAATAAAGTTTGCTTTGAAAGAGAAGCAATGGAACATTACCGGCTGGTATTTGAAAAAATATAGCAGCGTTTAATCAACTGTTGAGTATAAGACAATGGACAGTTGACAATGGAGAATGGAGAATGAAGAAGCTGATAGCCCAAAAGCCTTTGAGTATATCGCGGTTAAATTATAGGTTACATGTATCACAGCCAAATGCTGCCCGAATTTTATAACCGGTTATCGCATATTCTCTGTTTGCATTCGATATGATACCAGTCAGCCCTATAGCTGATCCGCATCATGTAATGATGTTTGATGATGACGATTTTTGAGGTGTAGCATACTTTGGTAACGCTTCAGCAAATCATTGATACATGGTATAACTGCATCGATAAAACATTTAACGCATGATAACAATAGACAACTATTTAGATCCTCACTATATACATCGCAGCAATTGGCTGAGAGCCGCTGTTTTGGGAGCAAACGATGGTATTATATCAA
>JBEHXR010000064.1:0-13187 GCA_048498595.1 Bacteroidota bacterium | reverse complement strand
AAGAGCGCTGTAAAATTTATAAACGATTTTGAACAAACAGCAGCAGACATTGGCATTTCAAATCACTACGATTATGTTATATGCGGACATATTCATCAGCCTGAAATGCGGGAACTAAAAAACGCACATGGTTCTATCATGTATTTGAATTCGGGTGACTGGATTGAAAACTTAACGGCACTTGAATATGCAAATGGCGAATGGACGATTTATAAATATTCTGATGCAGAATTTGAAAAAGAAGAAACGGAAGCGTTGGAAGAAAATGAACTTTCAAACGATGAGCTGTTCGATAATTTATTACAAGAGTTTAAGCTGATGCGTTCATGAAGATATTGTATGCGATACAAGGCACCGGCAACGGACATTTAAGCAGGGCGAGAGATATCATTCCTATCTTACAAAAAAAAGGTGAATTAGATATTCTTGTTAGCGGAATACAAGCCGATGTTGATTTGCCGCATGAAATCACTTACCGGTTTAAGGGGCTGAGTTTTATTTTTGGCAAGAAGGGTGGTGTTGATCTATTGGAAACATATAAGAAGAGTAACATCCGGAAATTATTTAGAGAAATAAACAGCTTGCCGGTTGAAAAATATGATCTGGTAATAAACGATTTTGAACCCGTATCTGCATGGGCTTGTTATTTGAAAAATAAAGAGTGTATTAGTTTAAGTCACCAGGCAGCAGTATTAAATTCAAACGCACCACAACCCAAACATATCGATATGTTGGGGAGATCGATCTTAAAAAATTATGCGCCCACCAGTGCGCAATATGGTTTTCATTTTAAAAGCTACGATAAAAATATTTTTACGCCGGTAATAAGACAACAAATAAGAGAACTGGAACCAAAAAATAAAAAGTATTACACCGTTTATCTTCCTGCTTATGACGATGAAAGAATCGTAAAAATTTTAAGTGAATTTCCAAAAACGAAATGGGAAGTTTTTTCAAAGCATAACAAAAAAGAAATTCAATTAAAAAATATTTCTGTCTGTCCTGTAAACAATGACGCGTTTATACAAAGCATGGCAAACGCAACCGGTGTTTTATGTGGTGCAGGTTTTGAAACACCTGCAGAAGCATTGTTTTTAAAAAAGAAGCTGATGGTAATTCCAATGAAGAACCAATACGAGCAGCATTGCAATGCTGCTGCATTAAAAGAAATAGGTGTGCCGGTGATAAAGAGCTTGAAAAAAAAGCATCTTGAAAAAATAAAAGACTGGATTGAATCAGATGCAAAAATTTCTGTCAACTATCCCGATCATACCGAAAAGATAATTGACATGATCCTGAAAAAACATGCTGTGTCCCGCGCCATTTCTTTAGGTAAGAAAATAAATTCAGAAAAAAAATTCAGGAAAATAACTTTAAAAAGAATAATGACGCAACTGAGTGCATAGCAATGGAAATTACAACAAGCGATTTTGGTGAAGATTTTACATGGGGCGTTTCAACGGCTGCATTTCAAATTGAAGGTGCACATGATGCAGATGGAAAAGGCGCCTCTATCTGGGACGTTTTTACAGAGCAGAAAAAAAAGATCTATCAAAATCATCATGCAAAAATTGCGTGCGATTTTTATAATCGTTATATACAGGATTTGATTTTGATGCAATCACTTTGCATTCCTAATTACAGATTTTCTTTATCATGGAGCAGAATTTTTGCCAATGGGGTTGGAAAAATTAATTATAAAGGCATTGAATTTTATAACCGCATTATTGATTTTTGTTTAGAGCTTGGCATTGAACCGTGGATTACATTATATCATTGGGATTTGCCGCATGCATTACAACAAAAAGGTGGCTGGACGAATCGCGATATTATAAACTGGTTCAGCGAATATGTTTGTTTTTGCATTAAAAATTTCGGTGACCGTGTAAAGCACTGGATGATATTAAATGAACCGATGGTGTTTACAGGTGCGGGATATTTTCTTGGTGTTCATGCGCCGGGCAAAAAAGGTTTATCAAGTTTTCTCGCAGCTATGCATCATGCGGCGATGTGTCAGAGTGAAGGAGCGCGTGCTGCAAAATCAATTAGAAATGATTTGAAAATAGGAACAACATTTTCCTGCTCGCATATAGAACCACTAACAAATAATGAAGCGGATATATCTGCTGCAAAAAAAGCAGACGCATTATTAAACAGAACTTTTATTGAAGCTTTATTAGGTTTGGGTTACCCAACAAAAGATTTAAAATTATTAAATCGTGTTGAGCAATTTGTAAAAGATGGCGATGAAAGCAAGTTGCAATTTGACATGGATTTTATAGGAATACAAAACTATACAAGAGAAATTGTCGCACATTCTTATTTCACGCCATTCATCAACGCAAAAATTATAAGAGCAGATAAAAGAAATGTTGAGCGAACATTAATGAATTGGGAAATTCATCCGACTGCCATTTATTATATGCTGAAAAAATTTAGCGCTTATTCATCTGTAAAAGAAATTATCGTTACAGAAAATGGTGCAGCGTTTCAGGATGAAGTTTGCTATTGTTCCGTGCATGATATCAAACGAAAAAAATTTTTGCAGGATCACATTCAGCAAGTTTACAAAGCAAAACAAGAAGGTATTAATGTGAATGGTTATTTCATCTGGACCTTTACAGATAATTTTGAATGGGCTGAAGGTTATCATCCGCGCTTCGGAATTGTGTATGTTGATTTTCCCACGCAAAAAAGAATTGTAAAAGATTCAGGCAAATGGTATCGGGAATTTTTAAATGGCGAAAGTGCAATTTCTGATATAAAAGAATTTAAACTTTCAACAGAGCAAAAAAATGTTATAAGATAGTCTTTGCATTATAAAGAAGCGATGTAATTAAATTTCCATCTTCAAATACCATCAAAATTATTTGCTACCTGATCTCACCAAAAGCTTCATAGTGTTCAACTGTTGGCTCAAACTCTAAAAGATATTTTTTATCTTCTTTATAATATCTGGCCTTTTCATAATCTTCACCGGCAAAAGCTCTGATGCTTTCAACATTCACCCACCAGGAAACTGTCCAGATATGTGTTACATCACCTTCCTGTTTTTGCCAAACCTGTGCATTTAAATTTCCCGGTGTTGAGCGGTAATCTTTAATGCCGGTCTTCATGAGATAATTCATGTAATCTTCTGCTTTCTCAGCAGATGTTTTTCCATGCCATATACGAACGATCATAAATAATAAATTCAAAAGTTAGAAGTCAAAATTAAAACTGAGTTTCATTTAAGCTGATGTACTTTTTGAACTTTTAATTTTGACTTTATACTAAACCATTTCAACGGCTTCAGCACGTGCTGCACTGCGTCTATTATCTTTAAAAAATAAAGTAAATAAAATCAGCACAGCAAACGCTATACCTGCAGGCACAATCCATACACTTCGCCAATCAACAACACCATTCATGGTGTATTTATCTTTTATCCAGCCTGATAGTAATGTTCCTATCCACATTCCAATGCCATACGTTGCCATTGTTATCATGCCTTGTGCCTGGCTTTGTATAGTTACACTTGCTTTGCTATCTGTATAAATTTGTCCTGTAACAAAAAAGAAATCAAAACAAACACCATGTAAAATTATACCGGCAAAAAACATCCATAAGTTCGCTTGTGCATCACCATATCCAAAACAAAGAAAGCGAAGCGTCCATGCAATCATTCCTAAAGCAATCATCCATTTTACACCCAATCTTCTAAAGAAAAATGGAATCAATAAAATGAAGAAGCCTTCTGAAAATTGACCGAACGTCATATTACTGGTTACGTTTTGCATGCCTGCATCCGTAAGAAATAAATTGGTGAGACTGTAATAAAAAGAAAGTGGTATACAAATTAAGATTGATGCAATAAAAAATATTGTGAATGATCTGTCTTTAAATAAAACAAACGCATCTGCACCTAAAATTTGCCTGAAAGTTACTTTTGTTCCTTTTGCCTTCGGCGGCGTATCGGGCAAAGCAAAACTTAACAAACCTAATACCGCAGATGCAACTGCAGCCATTTTAAATGTGAACGCTAATTCGTCTGTGCTTATCTTAAAAACTTTATCAATCATCCAGCCGGTTACAATCCATCCAATCGTTCCTAAAACTCTTATAGAAGCGAATTCTTTTCCCGGGTCTTTCATTTGTCTGAACGCAACAGAATTTGCAAGTGCTAATGTTGGTGCATACATTAATGAATACAAAAGCAACACCCAATAAAAAATGCCTGCATTATTTATTGTAGTGATGTAATAAAGTAACACAGCGCCCACAAGATGCAAAACACCTAATACACGTTGTGCAGGAAAAAACCTGTCGGCAATCATTCCAACAAAAAAAGGAGAGATGATTGTTGCGATTGCCATCGCACTATAAGCTGCACCAATTTCAACACCACTTGCATGTAAAACTTTATCAAGATATGTGGCCATTGTTACATACCATGCGCCCCAAACAAAAAATTCAAGAAACATAAGTGCAGACAACCGTACTCTAACAGATGTATTCATGAGTTAAGTTTAATCTGATAAAATTAAGGGAGTAAAACTATTTCACGCAAAGTTTATAAGAAGCACGAATGCGCATAAAAATCCTTTATGCGCATTCGCAAATTTCATCACTCTGAAGAAAATAAATTATCCTTCAAAGCTGCTATAGAAATAGGGCGTCTTTGCTTCAAACTCTGCGCTGCAGGTATCAACCATTTTATACACGCGTGTTATACCAAGTGCTTTTCTTTTTTCGTACACTTCTTCATCGGTACAACTGTGTTTTAAAATGCGTGCGATTTGTTCATCGCTAAAGCCATTGTGTTTCGCTTCCTTTAACAGTTCTTCCGGCAAGCTATCTAACGTATGATGTGATAATTCTTTTTCAATTCGAACTATTTCTGCTATCTGGTAAATAAACCAGCGGTCAATATAGGTTGCCTGCACAATCGTTTTAATGGTTACACCCTGCATCAACGCATCTTTTATGCGGAAGATGCGGTCCCACTTTGGTGTTTTAATATATTCGATCAGCTCATCACTCTTCATTAAACTTTTTCCATAATAACCTAAACCCACTGCTTCGTTCTCTAAACTCTGACAAGCTTTTTGAATGGCTTCTGTAAAGCTTCTTCCAATCGCCATTACTTCACCAACACTTTTCATTTGCAAGCCCAACGTATCGTTTGCACCTTTAAATTTATCAAAATTCCAGCGCGGTACTTTTACAATTACATAATCTAATGCAGGCTCAAAGTATGCAGAAGTGGTTTTTGTAATCTGATTTTTCAGTTCATCTAATGTGTAACCAATCGCAAGTTTTGCTGCAATTTTTGCAATAGGATAGCCGGTTGCTTTTGATGCCAACGCAGATGAACGGCTCACCCTCGGGTTTATTTCTACGCCAATGATGTCTTCATTTTCGGGGTTTAATGCAAATTGAACATTACAACCTCCTGCAAAATTTCCAAGGCTGCGCATCATTTTAATTGCCTGGTTACGCATTTCCTGGAAAGCTGTATCACTTAAAGTCATCGCAGGTGCAACCGTAATAGAATCGCCGGTATGAACTCCCATCGGGTCAACATTTTCCACCGTACAAATAATAACAACGTTATCATTTTTATCACGTAGTAATTCCAGTTCAAATTCTTTCCAGCCCAGCACTGCTTTTTCAACCAATACTTCATGAATAGGCGAAGCTTGTAAACCACGTTGCAATGCTTCATCTAATTCGCTTTTATCATGCACAAAACCACCGCCGGTTCCCCCCAATGTGAATGAAGGACGAATTACGAGCGGAAATCCGATTTGCTGCGCAAAATCTTTTCCTTCCAACCAACTATTGGCAATACGGCTCGGCGCTACTTTAATACCTATTTCCACCATCAACTGCCTGAACTTTTCCCTGTCTTCAGCAACCTTAATGGCGTTTACATCTACACCAATTAACCGAACATTATATTTTTCCCAAATGCCTAATTCATCTGCTTCAATACAAAGATTTAACGCAGTTTGTCCGCCCATTGTTGGCAGCACTGCATCAATTTGATTTTCCTCTAAAATCTTTTCAATACTTTCCGGCGTTAACGGCAGCAAATACACTTTATCTGCCATCATCGGGTCGGTCATTATAGTCGCAGGATTGCTGTTGATGAGAATTACTTTTATACCTTCTTCGCGCAAACTACGGGCAGCCTGCGAACCACTATAATCAAACTCGCAAGCCTGGCCAATAATAATAGGACCTGAACCAATAATTAAAACAGAGTGAATAGAATTGTCTTTAGGCATGATTTACAAATTGTGCAAATGTAAATGGATGTGAGAATTTACGTGTTAAAGTTTTTACACAATCATTCAACTTAAATTAATTCAATATTTGTTGTTGTATTTATTTTTGAAGGATGCAAAACAATTTAAAATCTCAGTTTTTAATAGACCCTGAAATTACCTTTTTAAATTTTGGTTCGTTTGGTGCCTGCGCAAAATCTGTTTTTGAAGAGTACCAAAGATTGCAGTTAGAACTGGAAAAAGAATCGATACAATTCATTGCGTTTAATGGTCCGGCGAACTTGAAAAGATCAAGAGAAGCGCTTGGAAAATATGTTGGCTGTGATGCAGATGATTTGGTATACACAACAAATCCAACGTATGCCATAAATATTATTGCGAAAAGTTTTCCGCTGAAAGAAGGCGATGAAATTCTCAGTACAAATATTGAGTATGGCGCAATGGACAGAACATGGAATTACTACTGCAGAAAAGCAAATGCAAAATATATTCGTCAGCCAATAACGCTTCCACTTACATCAACAGAAAAATTTATTAAAGATTTTTTTAACGGATTAACTGCAAAAACAAAAGCGGTTTTCATCAGCCAAATTACCAGTACAACCGCATTAATTTTTCCTGTAAAAGAAATTATTGAAGCGGCAAAAGCAAAAGGCTTATTTACCATTGTTGATGGTGCGCATGTGCCGGGGCACATCGATTTAAATATAACAGAACTTGATGCAGATGTTTACACCGGAGCTTGCCATAAATGGATGTGCACACCAAAAGGATGTTCATTTTTATATGTGAAGAAAGAGCATCAGCATTTGTTTGACCCTTTATTAATTAGTTGGGGTTATGAAGCAGCAATGCCATCCAATTCGCGGTTTATAGATTATCATCAAATGCAGGGCACAAGAGATTTTTCTGCATTTCTAACTGTTCCAAAAGCAATAGAATTTTTAGAGGAAAATAACTGGAAACAAGTTGCTGCAGATTGCCGTCAACTTGCACATTCAAACTATCAGCGTTTTTGCGCATTACTAAATACACAACCATTAGCTCCCATCTCAGATGAATTTTTAGGACAGATGTGCAGCATGCAAATAAAAACCTCATCGCCCGAACAACTACAACGTTTGTTATTTGAAAAATATAAAATTGAAATTCCTGTGAACCGGCAGGATGGTAAAATATTTTTGCGTTATTCAATCAATGCTTTCAATGATCAAAAAGATTTGGACAAATTATATGATGCATTGAATGAAATAATCAATGAAAAAAGCTTAATTGAAGTGTGAATATGATATTTACTCTTTACTGCCAGCATCTCCTTCAATCTTATATACCTCGATGATGCGCCAATCATAATGCTGAAACTGCCTGGTTAAACAACGCGATGTAAATCTTTACCCCACATGCTTACATGCGCGTTATAATAATTAAAGGCTGTTGTTGTAACAAACCCTGCTTCATCAATAAATCAGCGGTGAATTCTTATAAATTTTTACCGCTCCTAAAAAATTAGTTTGTCTACTAATTAATTAGTAGTAATATTGCTTAAAATTTAGAGCAATGGTAAAACTGGCAAAACGCGAAGAACAAATTATGCAGGTGTTTTGGGATTTGAATGAAGCTTTTATTAAAGAAGTAATTCCGCATCTTCCGGATCCGAAGCCGCATTACAACAGCGTTGCAACAATTGTAAAAATTTTAGAAGAGAAAGGATTTCTTGGTCATGAGATATTGGGAAATCTTTACCAGTATCATCCAATTATTTCAAAAGAAGAATATCAAAAGCATGCAATGAAAGATATTGTAAAGCAATATTTCGATAACTCTTATCCACGCATGCTTGCATTTTTCGCGAAAGAAGAAAAGTTAAGTGAAGCAGACTTCAAAGAAATTTTGAAAACGATTAAATCAAACAAAAAATGATACCATATATTTTAAATGTTGGCTTAGTGCTAACTGCTTGCCTTGCTTTTTATAAACTGCTTCTTAAAAAAGAAACTTTTTACAATGCAAACAGGTTTTTACTAATGCTTTGTTTGCTTATTGCATTTAGTCTTCCGCTGTTGCGTGTACCGCAACAATTTTCTTTGCGCAAAACTGAAACTATCAATGCAACTGCAAATAATATTTTAGCAATTAATAAGATTGATCCCAATAAGAATATTAGTGCAAATAATCAAACTGCAGTTCAATCAAACACACAAACACAAACCACTGACAATAGTTTTTCGTTTGATAAAATAATTAAATCGGTTGGTTTACTGTATTGGTTTGGCGTGATTGTATTTGGCGTAAACTTTCTTTTCCAGGTAATTGTTTTACTGTTTCGGGCTTATTCAAATCCTGTAATAAAAGATGGAAAATTTCGCATTGTTGAAGTGAGCGGTGATAAAGCACCTTGTTCTTTCGGAAATAATATTTTCATCAACCCGGAAAAATATGATTGGGAAACATACAATCAAATTCTGCAACACGAAAAAATTCACATTCAACAAAAGCATAGTCTTGATATTTTATTTGCAGAGTTAGTATTGATCGTGCAATGGTTTAATCCTTTTGCATGGATCTATCGTAAAGAAGTTGAAAACAATCTTGAATTTCTTACCGATGATCAGCTGGTGCAGAAAGAGAACGTAGAAAAATCAAGCTATCAATTGAGTTTATTAAAAGTATCTGCACCACATTTTCCGCTTAGCCTAACAACAAATTATAATCAATCACTATTAAAAAAACGCATTAACATGATGAGTATAAAAAGATCCAGCGCTCACACAGCATGGAAATATTTTTTCCTGCTTCCGCTGCTAGTAATTCTTGCCAGTGTTTTAAATGAACCTGTTGCAAAAGCACAAAACGATAAACAAGTTTCAAAAAATAAAACCGAACATCAGCATAGTTTTCAAAATGAAGGTTACTGGTTTGCCACTATAAAAGGTGATAAAATAAATATGCACTTTACACAAGATCAGGATGATCATGAATCTTATAATAGTTCTGATTTTTCAGTAAGTGATTTTACAAATCTTCCCAAGGAAACAAACGGCGATTTCAAAATGACGAGAGAAGCCGGTACAATGAATTTGAATGGAAAATTTGAAGATAACCAGGGAATGGGGAGGTATAAATTTGAACCAAACAAAGATTTTGTTGATTACATGTCTGCACAAGGCATTGGCAAGTTAGACGATGAAGATATTGCTGCATTTTTCTTTGTGAATGTTACAAAAGAATATTTACAGATGTTGAAAGATGAAGGTTTTAAAGATGTTGAAAAAGATAACCTGATTGCATTGTGCGCATTGCAGGTAGACAAGCCATTTATCGAATCAATAAAGGCAAATGGTTATAAAGATTTTTCGCTGGATCAGCTCCCTGCGCTTAAATCATTAGGTGTGGATGGTGCTTACATAAAAGAAATTAAAGACGCGGGTTATAAAGATATTTCACTTGAGGAGTTGATTAGTTTTAAAGCGCAGGGAATTGATAAAGATTATTTAAGCAAGTTGCCAAAAACAACAGGTACAGGCGGAACAATGTCTGCAGACAATGTTGTTAGTTTAAAAGCACTGAATGTAGATGCAGCGTATGCAAATTCTTTTAAAGCGATAGGATATGAAAATATTGATCCCGAACAATTAGTCGCTATGAAATCGCTTGGTGTTACTGCAGATTATGTAAAGCAATTCCAGGCATTAGGTTATAAAAATATTTCTACAGATAATCTTGTTGCAATGAAATCGCAAAACATTACACCTGAATATATAAAAGGCTTTAAAGATGCCGGGTATAAAAATATTGATATTGATAATCTCATTTCACTGAAAGCTTTGGGTGTTCAGCCTGATTTTATTAAATCTTTTAAAGATGCTGGTTACGATGATATTTCATTGGAAAATGCAGTGGCTTTAAAATCGCAAAATATTACACCGGAATTTTTAAATTCATTTGCTGCTGTAGGTTATAAAAATATTTCGTTAGATAATGCAGTTGCTTTAAAAGCAACAGGCATAACACCGGAGTGGATAAAAGAAATGAAAGCAAAGGGATTTAATTATAATGATATAAATAAATATATCACGTTAAAAAGTTTGCAGGAATAATTGGTGAAAATTAATTTTATAAAAAGCCCGAATATATTCGGGCTTTTTATTTTTAGTTTAAAGAGATAATCATATAAAAGAATCATTGCGATAATTTAAATTCTTTTATCATTTTATTTCTGTCAAATTCTTTTTCATTGTTCGAAAGCCAAAGTGTTGCAACACCATTGCCGATAAAATTGGTAAGCGCTCTTGCTTCACTCATAAATCTGTCTACTCCAATTAATAAAGCAAGACCTTCAACGGGAATAACTTTTACTGCGGTTAAAGTAGATGCAAGTACGGCAAATCCGCTGCCAGTAACGCCTGCAGCACCTTTTGATGTTATCATCAACACACCAATAATGGTTATAATTTGTTGTGCCGATAAATGAACATTATAAACCTGTGCTAAGAACATTACACCCATAGAAAGATAAATTGTAGTGCCATCAAGATTAAAAGAATAACCTGCAGGAACTACTAAACCCGTAACTTGTTGTGAACAGCCTGCGCGTTCTAACTTTTCAATTAATGCAGGTAAGCCAGCTTCTGATGATGAAGTTCCCAAGACAATCAGCAACTCTTCTTTTATATAATTTAAAAATTTAAAGATGCTCAGCTTGTAATAGCGCAACATCAATCCTAAAACAAGAAAAATAAAAATTAAACAGGTAGTATAAACACTTAACATTAATTTACCCAAAGGCAATAGCGCGTTTAAACCGAATTTGCTAACGGTGAAAGCCATTCCGCCAAAAGCACCAAGCGGTGCCAAATACATTATAAAGCGCAATACAATAAAAACATATTTTGATAATAGGTTTAAGACACGAATTATTTTTTGTTTGTTTTTAATGTTATTTAAAACAATGCCTGCAATGATGGCAAGAATTACAACCTGGATGGTAATATTATCTTTAAGAAATTCCCACCAGCTAAATTCCTTCGCCATTTTTGTGTAAGTGGAAATATCACTCGTTTGAATTTTTGATGTATTTACAGAAGCGCCGGGTTGTATTACATGAGCAACAACAATTCCAATGAGCAATGCGAAAGTTGTCATTATTTCGAAATACAAAATTGCTTTTGCACCAACTCTGCCTGTTCGTTTTAAATCACCCATATTACTAATGCCAAGCGTTATAGTGAGAAAGATAATCGGTGTGATTAATTGTTTTACAAGATTGATAAAAACGTCTCCAAGAAATTCGCTGAGCGTTGTACCAAGTTTTACATCCTGACCTAAAATATTTGATTTAAAAGGTTTTTGCAAAACAGGATAACGTGCAATTTGAGGTGCAAAATTTCCGATCAATATCCCTGCAGTTATTGCAATGAGCACCCAAAATGTAAGGTTGGTGAAAATTTTTTTCATTAATCAATTACAACATTAACTCTTTTGCTGGATCCCAGAACAATTCAGTAAACCTAACCACCTTATCTTTTTTTACTTCTATTTTTTCTTTCTCTAAAAGTTGCTGCATCAGATCAGGTGTTGCAAAATGCATTTTGCCGCTCAGCATTCCATTGCGATTTACAACGCGGTGTGCCGGCACTTTTGGCTTAGCATAAGAAGCTGCATTCATCGCCCAGCCAACCATGCGTGCACTTAATTTTGTGCCGAGATAATTTGCAATTGCACCATAATTTGTAACACGACCTTTTGGAATTTGCCGCGCAACATCCCAAACATCTTCGAAAAAAGAATGTTTGTTGATGAGATCTTTTATATGTTGTTTTTGTTGCTTGTAACTGGTTGCTTGTTTCCGGTTAGGCATGATGCAGTTAATAGTTGATAGTTAATGGTTAATAGTTCATTGTTTTTCATTTTCCTTTCTTTTATTGAGCAACATTGTTCGTTTTGGTTCGGGAACATTTTTGTAGTCGTATGGGCAATTCTTGCAACCATTGCCGCAACAATATCCTCTCTGCAAAAGATATTCCGCGGTAAATACAACTAATCCATCACTGTTGAAAGTATAATCTTCGTCTTCATCAAGCTGTTTCTTCACGCAACATTTCTTTTAATTGTTCATCTTTTTCTTTTGGCAAATCGTTGTCAATAATAAATGAAAGATAATGTACTTTATTGCTTTGCGCAATGTCTAAGCTTTCGTAATGTGTTTTTATTTTCAGTTCATCGTTCAGCGCAGCTTCTTTATACAAATCATCAATGTCTGTAATTAATTTCAATTTATATAAATCAATAACTGTTTTTGTGAATTGATATAAATCAGGGCTGTCTGTTTTTAAATGAATTTTTCCATTTGCCTGCAAAATATTTTTGTACATGCGCAAAAACTTCGGATGCGTTAAGCGCTTTTTCATTTTCGAAAAACGCAATTGCGGATCAGGAAATGTTATCCATATTTCACTTACTTCATTTGCAGCAAAATAATCTTCAAGCTTATCAATTTCTGTTCGCAGGAAAGCAATATTTTTTAAGCTTTCATTTAATGCAGTTTTCGCGCCTTTCCAAATGCGGTTGCCTTTTACATCAATACCAATAAAATTTCTTGAAGGATATAATCTTCCTAAACCAACCGCGTATTCGCCTTTGCCGCAAGCAAGTTCAAGTGTGATTGCATTATCGTTTCCAAAAAAATCTTTCCATTTATTTTTTATGTTGGAAGGATATTGTAAAACGTTGGGAAAGCTTTTCAGTTCTTCGAAGCGGATTAATTTTTTTTGACCCATTATAAATTAGAAGAACGAGATGATTTAGTTACCCGACCTGGATTCGAACCAAGACCATCAGAGCCAGAATCTGAGATACTACCATTATACTATCGGGCAATGAAGGCGCAAATGTAAAATATTTTGCAAAGGCTGCAAA
>JBEHXR010000063.1:0-13340 GCA_048498595.1 Bacteroidota bacterium | reverse complement strand
AGACCTTTTTAAATTATTTCCAGAATTACTATTTCACCACAAAATCAAACCCAACATTTCCCCACGCTAATGACACGGTTCCATCATCAGCAATATTAAAAGTCATTTTTTCACTCGGTGTTGCAGGCGGCATATTTTTTACGTTTACACGCAACACATCATCTGCCTGTTTATAATTAAATGCGCCCCACTGGTTCCATGTTTTATTAAAAATAATTGTCCATGTATCTCCGTTCCAAATACTAAACAAACCATATTTCCCTGCTTTTAAGGGTTTACCATTTATAGTTACATCTTTATTTACTTCAAACACGGTTGCTTCGTTAGCACCGGTGCGCCACACTTTACCTTTCATCGGTTCAACAGCTTTACCAATTTCTCTGCCTTTAACAGATGGCTGGCTGTAATCAATATTTATTGTTACGCCGTTTGATGTGGTTGCAGTAGCTGTTGCCGGAGGGCTTGGGCGTTTTGATTTATCTTCTGGTGGTTTAGTAGTATCGGTTTGGGCATGTGCAATATTCGTCATCATTAGTAGTATGCCTGAAAACAGGGCAAGCGATAAAAACTTTTTCATGTATATTTTTTTATGAATTCAAATTGAGCAAAAATTATGCATTAAAACAAACGCATGTAAAATCTTATAGAAATTTTATTAAAGGCAAATCAATCTTGCCTGCGGAAATATGTTGCAACTACCTTTACTTATTTTCGCGTTATGCTTTCGGCTGCTACGTCACTGTATAAAAATGCATTTACCGGTCTTAGCAAAAACACATGGCTGCTTTCAATTGTAATGTTGGTAAACAGAAGCGGTACAATGGTTATTCCGTTTATGACCATTTATTGCACACAGCAATTACATTTTACTTTACCGCAAGCCGGTATTGTTATGGCTTTGTTTGGTGCAGGTGCAATTGTGGGTGCATACATTGGCGGTAACAGCACAGATAAATTTGGCTTTTATACGCAGCAACTTGCATCGCTGCTCCTGGGTGGTGTAATGTTTATTGTTGTTGGATTTTTAAAAACATACGAATCGCTTTGCATCGGCACATTTATTTTAAGTGTGTGCAACGAATCTTTTCGCCCTGCAAATGCTTCTGCAGTTGCATTTTACAGTAAGGCGAATAATACTACGCGTTCCATATCGCTCAACAGGCTTGCAATAAATTTAGGATGGGCAGTTGGCGGAACATTGGGCGGCATTCTTGCATCTATTAATTATCATTCTTTGTTTTGGGTTGATGGAAGTACAAATATTCTTGCCGCATTATTATTACTTAAACTTTTGCCTTATGGAAAAAATAAATCAGAACATTATACAAAAGAAATAAAGAAGAAAGCTTACAAAGACCGGTATTATGTTATGTTTATCATCATCACATTTTTCTTCGCTTCATGCTTTTTTTTATTATTTACAATACAACCGGTTTTCTTTAAAACGCAATGGAAATTCAACGAAGCATTTATTGGTGTTTTGATGGCATTGAACGGACTAATTATAGTATTTGCAGAAATGATTCTGGTATATAAGCTCGAACGAAAAAGAATGAATACATTTTTTATTCGTATTGGTTTTATTGTTGCCGCTATATCTTTTGTTTGTTTGAATATTTTCCCGCCAAGTCATATTGCTGCAATAATGTGCATTGCATTAATAACAATCGGCGAAATGCTTTCGATGCCGTTTATGAATGCATTTTGGATTGAAAGAAGTTCCGTTAATAATCGCGGACAATACGCAGCCTTATACGCAATTGCCTGGAGCATTGCACAAATTGCAGCGCCATTATATGGCAGTTATGTTGCTGCAAAAGCAGGCTTCGATATTTTATGGTGGATTGTTTCAGGTGTTTGTGTAATTGCAGCTTTTTGTATTTTATTGCTTGAACAAAGAATAAATTTGTCCAGGCAAACAACGATCATTTCTTCTGCATAAAAAATAAAATGGCAACGCACAAAAAAATTATATCAAGCCTAAAAAGCAATACGGATACGGGTTTTGGTACAAGTGCCGATACACAGGGTGGGCGCTTTATAAATAAAGATGGCAGTTATAATGTAATTAAGCGTGGCATCCCTTTTTATGAGCGGGTAAGTTTTTTTTATAAGATGCTCACCATGTCTGCGTGGAAGTTTTTATGGTATCTCATTCTTTTTTTTGTTTCAATAAATTTTTTATACGCCGTTATCTATATTTCTCTTCCCGATACAGAATTTACAGGTGTTTTACCCGGCGGTTTTATTCATCATTTTTTTGAATTGTTTTTTTTCAGCGTACAAACTTTTACTACTGTTGGTTACGGACGTATTAATCCTGATGGGTATGCAGCGGGTGCATTGGCTTCTATAGAAGCGCTAACCGGTCTTTCTTCATTCGCTTTAATTACGGGTATTATGTATGGAAGATTTTCGCGCCCCCGTGCTTACCTGCGTTTTAGCAAACATGCATTGATCGCACCATATCACGATAAAACAGGGTTGATGTTCCGCTTCGTTTCTTACAAAGAAAATCACACGCTCAGCAATGTTGAAGTGATTGTAACTTTTGGAATTACGGAAGCTGATACCAAGCAGTTCAGGTTTTACACACTGCCGCTTGAAAGAAACCGTATAGATAGTTTGCCTATGAACTGGACAATCGTGCATCCAATTGATGAAGACAGCCCACTGTTTGGTTTAACCGAAGAAGACTTACTCGCTACAGATGCTGAAGTATATGTTTTAGTCCGCGGTTTTGACGATGTATTTTCAAATACAGTTTTGCAAAGAACATCTTATCGCTACAACGAAATTGTTTTTAATGCAAAGTTTGATAAGATGTTTTATGAAAGCGCTGATGATACTACAACCATTGTTGAAGTGCACAAATTAAGTAACTATAAAAAGATAAACGAGCAGCGTAGTAGTCGTGAATCGTCAACCGTCAATAGTGAAAATTCAGAACTTAAAACGGAGAACTAAAACTCAGAACTTCCTAACTCAGATGTGCGCTTATCAGTTTTAAAAATTCATCCCGTGTTGGAATTTTTTCAAACTCGCCGGAAAACGCTGATGTTGTTGTAACAGAATTTTGTTTTTGTACACCGCGCATCATCATGCATAAATGTTTTGCTTCAACAACCACCGCAACGCCTAAAGGATTAAGTGCTTCTTTTATTGCATCTAAAATTTGAGTAGTTAATCTTTCCTGCACCTGCAAACGTTTTGCAAATACATCAACCACTCTTGCAATTTTACTTAAGCCGGTTATGTAGCCATTTGGTATGTACGCAATATGCGCCTTTCCAAAAAATGGCAACATATGATGCTCACACATACTGTACAATTCAATATCTTTTACCACAATCATTTCACTTATTTCTTCATGAAATTTTGCAGAGTTTAAAATAGCAACAGCATCCTGGCAATAACCTTGTGTATTAAACAACATTGCTTTTGCAATACGTTCCGGCGTTTTCAAAAGCCCTTCGCGTTGCGGGTCTTCGCCAATAGATTTTAATATCTCGCTGTAGTTATGTTTTAAATCTTCTACCGCTTGTTCATTGTAATCTTCTTTTCTTTTATAATGCATCTTACTATGTTTATTTTTTATACAGGATATTCAACAAAATTGCGCTCTGTTTCATACAGGCGAATTTGCATATCTAAATTTTTATCAATTCCAGGTCGCAAAATATTGTAGATAACAATAGCAATATTTTCTGCGGTTGGATTAAGTGTTTTAAATTCTTCCAGATCAAGATTGAGATTTTTGTGGTCGAACTTTTTAATCACCTTGTCTTTTATCAAATCACTCAGTAATTTAAGGTCTATAACATAACCCGTTTCAGCATTTGGTTCACCTGTAATTTTTACAATCAATTCATAATTATGTCCATGATAATTTGGATAATTACATTTTCCAAACACAGCTTTGTTTTTTTCTTCGCTGAAATGCGGATTGTTTAAGCGATGCGCTGCATTAAAATGTTCCTTGCGATATACGGCTACTTTATTGCTCATAATTAATCTCCAAAATATTCAACATAAATTCTTGGTGTTTCATATAATTTAATACAATGCAATTTTACTGAAGCAGGTAAACGATTAGAAAGTTGCTTCCAAATTTCTGTTGCAAGATTTTCTGTGCTGCACATTTTATCTTTTAAAAAGTCCACGTCAAGATTCAAATTTTTATGATCGAGTTTTTCGGTTACATGCTCATTAATTAATTCACTCAATTTTTTTGCATCCATTAAAAAACCTGTATCATTATCAATTTCGCCTTTTACCGTAACGTATAATTCAAAGTTATGTCCATGCCAGTTTTCATTGGCGCAGGCACCAAACACTGCTTCGTTTTTTTCTTTGCTCCAATTTGGATTATATAATTTATGTGCGGCATTAAAATGTTCCAGTCTCGTTAAATATACCATTCGCTATTTAATGTTTTCGCAAAGTTAATGTAAACCAATAATCACGAACTTTGCGCGCTATGCGCGTAATTGTTACTGCAGCTACAACAGGAGAATGGATGCCATGCTTCGCTAAAATTGACAAGCTTTATACCGAAAGCAGCAAGCGTTTTAAAATTTATTTTCATCAATCGGGTGTTGGAATGATGGCGACAACATTTTCACTTACCAAATTATTAATGGAAGAAAAACCTGATTTAATTATTCAAATTGGAATTGCGGGTTGTTTTGATAATTCAATTGCATTGGGAAAAGTTTTTTTAATTGAAAAGGAAATTATGGGCGATGTTGGCGTGGAAGAAAATAAAAAATGGAAAGACATTTTTAATATGAAACTGGAGAAATCAAATTATCCGCCATACGAAAAAAAATCTCTTGTTAATCCAAACATTCAAAAGTTAAACCTGCTTAAAATGAAAACGGTAACGGGTATAACTGTAAATGAAATCACCACCAGAAAAGAACGCATAAAACAATTGGTAAAAAAATATGAACCTGTAACTGAATCGATGGAAGGTGCGGCGCTGCATTATGTGGGCAGAAGTTTGAATGTTCCATTTCTGCAAATGCGTGCGGTTTGCAATTATATTGGCGAAAGAGATAAAACGAAATGGCTGATAAAAGATTCGTTGCACAATTTGAACAAAACATTAATCAACTATATTGACAAATTGTACAAACTAAAGTAAGCGCTACTACTATTGACTATTAACTATGAACTATTAACCAATTATGAAACTTACACTTGCATTTTCTCCTTGCCCGAACGATACTTTTATTTTTGATGCGCTGGTTAATAAAAAAATTGATACTGAAGATTTTGAATTTGATGTGTTGCTGGAAGATGTGCAAACGCTTAACCGCCTTGCATTACAAAATAAGATTGATGTATCTAAAATTAGTTATGGTGTATTGCCTTTAATAACCGATAATTATTTTTTGCTGCATAGTGGCGGCGCTTTGGGCAAAGGCGTTGGTCCTTTACTCATTGCAAAATCAAAATTGCAGGTTGAAGATTTAGCAGATAAAAAAATTGCAATTCCCGGTGAAAACACAACGGCACACATGCTTTTTTCGCTCGCATTTCCGAATGCAAAAAATAAAGTGTTTAAAATATTTAATGAGATTGAAGATGCAGTGTTGAAGGGTGAAGTTGATGCAGGCGTTATCATTCATGAAAACAGGTTTACTTACCAGGATAAAGGGTTAATTAAATTGATTGATTTAGGGGATTATTGGGAAACGCAAACACAATCACCTGTTCCTTTGGGAGGAATTGTTGCGAAGAAAAGTTTGGATATATCAATCATAAAAAAAATTGATTCACTGATTAAAGCAAGTGTTGAATACTCCTTTAGAAATAATTACGAAGTCTTGAGTGATTACGTAAAACAGCATGCACAGGAAATGAGCGAAGATGTCATGCGCAAGCATATCGATTTGTATGTAAACGGTTTTTCTATTGATTTGGGCGAACAAGGTAAACTTGCTGTTTTAAAATTGATGGAAGTTTATCATACACAGTCTTCTTCCAATAAAAATTTTGAAGCAAAGAATATTTTTACCGGTTAACTGAATGCTTTTATATAGCGGGGTTTACCTCTATGTTGCAGCGTCTATACACTCATCCCTTCAAAATTCGTTAAGAAATTAAATTCTGCTGTTAATATTATTTTCAGAATTTTATTCTAATTACTATTACATTTGCCGCATAATAATCGAAAATGAATGTTGAGTTAGATAGTGTCGACTTACAGATACTTGGTTTTATGCAAACCAATGCACGCATTTCAAATGCAGACATTGCCAGGCAATTAAAGATGGCGCCTTCTGCAGTTTTAGAGCGTGTAAAAAAGCTGGAACAAAAAAAAGTGATTACCGGATATTATACGCAAATCAATCCGGCTGCACTTGGAAAAAAGTTGCTTGCTTTTATTTTAATTAAATCATCTGAAGGTTTTACCTGCAACAGTAAAACAACACACGCATTGGCAAAAATTCCTGAAGTGCAGGAAGTGCATCACATAGCAGGTGAAGATTGTTTTTTGGTGAAAGTGCGTACAGAAGATTCTGCCTCGCTTATGAATTTCATGCGCAGCTCATTACAAAAAATTCCAAATATTGCATCAACAAAAACAACCATAGTACTTGAAACAGTGAAAGAGCAGCAGCAATTGGTTATTCCAAAAAAATAATTATGGCTACGAAAAAAAATATATCAGGGTTAATGGTAATAATTGCGTTTGCAATTGTTTACCTGGTATGGGGTTCAACTTATTTTTTTATACAGCAGGCAATTCAGCATATACCCGCATTGCTCATGGGCTTCATGCGTTTTACCACCGCAGGATTTTTATTGCTGCTGTGGTGTATTATAAAGGGCGAAAATATTTGGCAATGGAATCAAATTAAACATGCTGCAATAGGCGGCATATTAATGCTGTTCGTTGGCAACGGTGCTGTAATATGGGCAGAGCAATCGTTGCCGGGTTCATTGGTTGCGGTGCTTGTTTCTGCCGCGCCGCTTTGGTTTGTTTTGCTGGATAAACAAAAATGGAGCGTCAATTTTAAAAGCCGCGAAACCGTTATCGGCATTATCATCGGTTTTATCGGCATTGTTATGCTGTTCAGCGAAAGCATTGGTACAGCCTTATCTGCAAGCACAGGTTTGTTTCAAATTATTTCATTGATACTGCTTATCATTGGTTCTATATGCTGGTCTGGTGGTTCGTTGTATGCAAAGTATAAATCAACCGGTTCAACTACTGTGAATACTGCATGGCAAATGTTTGCAGCCGGCATTGTTTTTTTGCCGGGAAGTTTTTTAACGCACGAACTAAACGGTTTTCACTGGCAAACTGTTACTACGGGTTCATGGTTGTCTTTATTTTATTTGATAATATTCGGTTCACTTGCAGCTTACAGTGCTTATGTGTGGTTGCTGCAAGTTCGGCCTGCAACACAAGTGAGTACCTATGCGTACGTAAATCCTGTTGTGGCTGTGTTGTTAGGTGTATTTCTCGCCGGTGAAAAATTAAACTTATTACAGCTTGTTGGTCTTGCAATTATTTTATTAAGTGTATTGCTGATAAACATTTCAAAATATCGCAAACAACAAAAAGCACAGATAAACACATCTGAAAAGATGGCGGCATAATTAAAAAAACATCAAGTATAAACCTTAATCCCTTTTCTTTGAATATATGCATGCCATAAAATCATTGAAGCAACGGTTCTGTATGGTCGCCAGCTTTCTGCAATTGCCAGCATTTCTTCTTTTGTAGTTGTTGGATGAAGTTGCTTTACATGTTTCAAACTATTTACTAAAGCAATATCTCCCAATGGAAATAAATCGCTGCGTTGTAAAGCATGCATTAAATACACATCAACCGTCCAATCACCAATGCCTTTAATTTTTTTAAGTTCTGTTCTTATTTCTTCATCAGTTAGTAATGCAAGTTTTTTTAAGTTTAATTTTTTTGAAACGATTGCACTTGCTAATGCACGTGCATACACAATTTTTTGCCTGCTGAAATAACAGGCTTTTAATTCTTCATCAGTAAGTGATAGAATTTTTTTCGGTGTTACAAAACCAATCTTGTGTTTTAATTTATTAAAAGCAGCATATGCAGATGCAAGCGAAACCTGCTGCTCAAGAATGGTAAGAATTAATGTTTGAAAAATGGCAGGTCTTGTCCACATGGGTGGCAAACCATGTTCATCAATAATTGCTTTCAGCGTTTCATCTTTCTTTGAAAGCAGCACGCAAATACTATGAAAATTTTCTTTTGAAAAAACAGCATGCATTAAACAATAAGAATAAAAATTTCATTAAAGTATTTGCAAATGTTGCCACTTGAGCAAGGCGCAACCACTACATAAAAAACTGTTCTTTCACAATCTTTCCATCTTTCACTTCATATACACAAAGTTCGGTCATATCCATTTCATGTCCGCCTTTCATGGCAACATGCATTTGCATGGTAAGTGCAAAAGAATTTGAAGCAATAATTGGTTCCGAAACTTTCATTCCATGCATTTTTTCAACCATGGTATTCCATTTCTCACCTTTATCTTTAATTGCCTGCAATCCTTTTGTTTCTTTTTCAAATTCAACTGTACCATGTGGTTCAATACTCACAGCATCTTCGGCAAACAATTCGTTTTGCGCAGTTTCAAAATCACCTTTATTGCAAAGTTCAACAAGGCGGTTAGCGATTTCCGGAGTTGTCATAAAAAGTTTTTTCAAATGTATTATAAGTTTAGAGTTTTTTTTTCGTCAAACGTGAATCGTCAATCGTCAATAGCAGCATCTATGTCCTTTGAAGGTAAGCACAAATTTGCGTCTCTATTTACGTTTCAGATTGACCATTCACGATTTACAAACTCAGCCAATAATTAAATTTAATCACCAGCGCTCTTGTTTTAGTTAAAAAAGATTCCGGGAAATAATTATCAGTATAAACTATAAATAAATCTGATGCAGGCTTGTAGCGCCATTGAAAACGCGCATTGATATTTACGTTATCCTGTTGCTGATTGTATTGAATATACGTTGTAAAAAAAAGCGTGTTTGTAAAAGTTATATCTATGCGCGGACCGATTAACCAAAAATGCGTATTGCCCCATGGCTGCGGCAAAATAAGATTACTGTAAGCAGCATTCAAACTAACATTTACATAAGGCTGAAACCTGAAGCCAACATTTGATGCGGCAGTAAAAATATTTCCATGATCGTAATAAGTTCCGTAGCGCAAACTTGCAGTGTAAGTAAGCGTATGTTGTGGTTGCGAAACATAATCAAAACCCATTAGATTGTATTTATGAACACTCCCGATTGTAAGAGAATCTTTACCGCTATTAGTTGGGTCGAACGGTTGCAGCAAACGCACATAATCGTTCTCACCTAAAATAGTTAATGTAGCTTTTGTGCGCAATGTGATTAACCAATCAAATACATTTTGATAATCGGTGCTGTGCATTTTTGTATCGAAGAAATAATTTGCTGTAAACTGCGGACCATGCGATAAAACAATGCCCCCCTTCGGAAAAAAATATCTTGAAATTTGCGGACTTAATTTTACATAACCATTACGCGGCACATAACCCACCTCTGCTGCATAATTTTTTCCGACATATTCATACTGCCCGTTGATCAACCATTTACGGCTGCTGTATTGCAGGTTCGATGCCTGCACAATATCATCACCATTTTTATTTGGTGTAAACGATTTTAAAATCATCGCTCTTCCTGTAACAATATTGTTGGCTGAAGCAAGATTATATTCAAGACCAAGATTGCGATTGTATGTTGAAAAAATATTTTTCAAACTATCGGTTGGATGATAATTGATCGCTGTTTTATCAATATAAATAAAACCAATGTTGGAACGTTTAAATACTTTTTGTTGCAGTGAAACCACCGCATAATTTTCTGATGGCATATCACCATTTTTTTCGCCCGCAGTTTCCATATCCATTACACCTATGCGCAAACTTTTGTTGAGTTTTCCGCTTAAGCGCATGCCCGCATTTATCGGCGTTGTCAATCCAATTCTTCTTGAAAAAAATGGCTGCAGATCTGTATAACCAAAATTTCCAAACAGGTCACCATTCTCTAAAAAGAATTGTCTTTTTTCAGGAAAGAAAAGTTCATAGCGACTTAAGTTGGTTACCTGTTGGTCAACATCAACCTGCGAAAAATCAGGATGCACTGTTACATCAAGATTCAGTGCGGTTGAAAAAGTATATTTTATATCAACACCTTCGCGACCAAGAATACCAGACGTTTTTCCTGTTTGATAATCTTTTGCAGTACTCGTAAGAAAATATGGAATTACAGAAATATTGTCACGCGGTTTTGGTGGCGCTGAATCCCATAATAATTCGCCGGTATAAGCCAGCGATGCAGTTGGAAATTGTCGCGGCATCGGCGCCCAGCTTGACTTCTCTGTTGTCTTTAAATCATTACGGCTAAAATTTATTCCCCAGTGTAACATGTCTTTTTTATAACGCAATGTTTTAAATGGGATAGATGCTTCAAACACATATTTGTCAGGATAATTTTTTACCACAGAGATCCATTTTTGATCCCAGTTCAAATCAACATTTCCGCCATTATACATGGTGCCATCCCATTGCGCCCCGTTTGCATTTGCACCAAAAGAAAAACCGGTTGTCTCATCTTCAAACGGGTCGATAAAAACTAAAAAATTATCATTCTTTAAAAAATTAAAATCACGCTTTAAACTTTCAACCATGTTGGGTCCTTCACCTTTTTTATAACAAATAGCGAGCAGGTAAAAATTGCGGTTATCATAAGCAACTTTCACTTCCGTTGTAACATTTGCAAAACTGGTATCCATCGGCAATACCATAAAAAAATCCTTTGCGGAATCTGCGACTTGCCATGCAGCATCATTATCAACGCCATCAATAGTTACAGGCGTTGAAGTTTTATGCATGTGAATAATGTAGTTGCTATTTTTCTTTTGCGCAAATACATTCAAACAAATAATCAAAAAAATAAAAAACAGGAGAGTTGGTCTTTTTCTCATACTTGGTGCGAAAGATAAAAGATAAATTCAATCGATGAAAAGATTTTAAATTTCAAATTTGAAATAAGATGATTTATTTTCATGTACACATAATTTTTAATTCACGCATTTCAAATTTCTAAACCAAACCCATGCTTGTAAAAACATTTGGCAGCGCAGTTTACGGAGTTGAAGCCATTACCATTACCATTGAAGTGAATGTAAGTGCAGGTCAGCATTACACGATTGTTGGTTTGCCCGATAATGCGGTAAAAGAAAGTTTGCAGCGTATGGAAAGCGCTATTAAAACAAATGACTGGTACATGCCGCGTATAAAAATTGTGGTGAATCTTGCGCCGGCAGATATTAAAAAAAGCGGTTCTGCATTTGATTTGCCGATTGCAATTGGTGTGCTGGGTGCAAGCGAACAGATTGAACAACCCGAACGTTTGGCTGAATATGTAATAATGGGCGAGTTGAGTTTGGATGGAACGGTGCAACCAATTAAAGGCGCATTGCCCATTGCAATACAGGCACGCAAAGAAGGTTTTAAAGGATTGATTGTTCCGAAAGCAAATGCGCGTGAAGCAGGCATGGTAAATAATTTAAAAGTGTATGGTGTAACACATATAAAAGATGTTGTTGATTTTTTTAAAGATGAAAATTCGTTACAACCCATCGAAGTAAATACACGCGATGAATTTTTTGAAGCACAACAAAATTTTGATGTTGATTTTAATGATGTAAAAGGTCAGGAAAATATTAAGCGTGCGTTAGAGATTGCAGCAGCGGGTGGTCATAATGCAATATTGATCGGTCCGCCGGGTGCTGGTAAAACAATGCTTGCAAGAAGATTACCAACGATACTTCCGCCATTGAGTTTGTACGAAGCATTAGAGACAACAAAGATCCACAGCGTTGCAGGTAAGTTACCAGAGAATAGTTCGCTGATTAGCCGGCGACCATTTCGTTCTCCGCATCATACAATAAGTGATGTTGCATTGGTTGGCGGTGGCGGTATTCCGCAACCCGGTGAAATTTCGTTAGCGCATAATGGTGTTTTGTTCTTAGATGAATTGCCTGAATTTAAACGCACTGTTTTAGAAGTGATGCGTCAACCGATGGAAGAAAGAAAAGTGAGTATATCAAGAGCAAAGGTTGCCGTTGATTTTCCTGCGAGCTTTATGTTGATTGCTTCGATGAATCCTTGTCCATGCGGATTTTATAATCATCCTGACAGGGAATGTACCTGTCCGCCGGGTGCAGTTCAAAAATACCTGAATAAAATTTCAGGACCATTGCTCGACAGGATTGATTTGCATGTTGAAGTAACTCCGGTTGCTTTTAGTGAATTAAGTAATATGAAAACAAAAGGAGAACCTTCATCATCTATTCGTGAACGCGTTATTAAAGCAAGAGAAATTCAAACCGAGCGCTACAAAGAAATTACAGGCATGTATTGCAATGCACAAATGAGCAGCAAACAACTGAGAGAAATTTGCGTCATCAACCAGGCGGGCGAAACTTTATTAAAACGAGCAATGGAAAAATTAAACTTATCTGCTCGTGCTTATGACAGGATTTTAAAAGTTAGCAGAACGATTGCAGACCTTGCCGCAAGTGATGATATAAAAGTTGAACATCTCGCAGAAGCCATTCAATACCGAAGCTTGGACAGAGAAGGGTGGGCGGGATGAGTGTTCATCCTTTTTTATTTTCTTTTCAATAAGAATGAATATTATTTATTACATCTATTAAATGTATTTGTATAATGGCTTGCACTTACATATATTTCAATTAAAAACTAACATGCTTCTATAATTTTGTTTGTAAAAACTTTTTAATAAGCCAATGAATTGATTACATCAATTCTAATTACTTCTTTGTGGTTGATTAAAAGGATATCCAGCATTTCTTTCAATTTTATTATTTAAGTTAATTGTAAAAACTACTGGATGATCTTGAAAATCAGTTACTAGAAATTTAAGCGCAATATAATTGCTATCAATTTCTTTAATATCAACTTTATCAGAATCTGTGAAATCTTTAATCTGTCCAACTATAGTTTTTTGTCCGTCTTTTGTTATTTTTTTAACCCAAATAATATCTGGGGCAGTTGCACCGCCACCAGAGTAATCAAGTTCAATAGCTATGCCGTTACCCAAAACTTTCTTAAGCATAAATTTTTCATTGTTAAGTAAAAAACAGCTTGAGAATAACAGTGTTAAGGAAAAAGATAAAATATATTTCATAATAACGAGAAATATGCAATGAAATTACTGGTTGATTTGAATGAAAGTAGTTGGACTTTCGTTAGGTTATTCGCTTGTTTTAATTATCTCAT
>JBEHXR010000062.1:0-13452 GCA_048498595.1 Bacteroidota bacterium | reverse complement strand
ATGAACACATTATTTTTTTCGCGATAAAAAGCCTCAGCTCCAATCAAAAAATAATTGTTGGCAAAGCCCGCAGTATTATCTGGATAAGCCTGGTTAAAAATTTTTGTATTTGGTGTATTTAAATAACCTGATTGTATAAATCCTGCAATACCCTTTATGTTTTGCGCTTTCGCAATGTTTGCGATCATTACCAATAAAATCACAGTGTAAAAATTCTTTTTCATATTCATTATTTTAACACAACAGCAAGCTAAGTACTGCGCTCTTTTTGAATGGTGATAGTCGGCAGTATGGAATATGATTTTCATCATGTTCGGAAATTAAGTTTTGATGGAATTTTATAAAATGATTTCACCTGTTCTTAAAGGTTTATCTAATGACGAAGTAATTAACTCGCGCAGCCTGCATGGTGATAATATTTTTCATCTAAAAGAAGAACGAAATTTTTTGTATGCTGTAAAAGATGTAGTACTTGAACCAATGTTTATAATGCTGCTTCTTGCATGCACCGTTTATTTTTTTATACGACAATACCAGGAAGGTTTTATAATGCTTGTTTCGATTTTTATTGTAACGGGCATTTCTTTTTTCCAGGAGTATAGAAGCCGTAATGCAATACTGGCTTTAAAAAAATTATCTGCGCCTAAAGTAACAGTTATACGCAATGGTGAAGAAATAAAAATTGCAAGTGAAGAAATTGTTGTGAATGATATTGTGCGATTGGAAGAAGGTGAAAATATTGCATGCGATGGAAAGATTATTAATGCAAACGACTTTTCTATAAACGAATCTTTAATAACAGGCGAAAGTTTTGCGGTTTATAAAAATATCAACGATGATGTGTACAAAGGAACGCTTGTTACCAGCGGTTCTGCAACGGTTAATGTTATAGCAGTGGGCAACAAAACCATGTTTGGAAAAATTGGTTTGTCGCTGCAGGAAATTGAAGTGGTAAAAACACCGCTGCAAATGCAGATACAAAGTTTTGTGAAGAGAATGGTTTGGTTTGGTGCTGCAGCATTTGTACTTGTACTTGTTATCAATTATTATCATTCAAGAAGTTTTTTGTTCGGGCTGTTACAGGGATTGACTTTAGCAATGTCTGTTTTACCTGAAGAAATTCCTGTTGCATTCAGCGCTTTCCAGGCATTGGGCGCTTTTCGGTTATTAAAAAATAACGTTATTGTAAAGCAGCCGCAGTTTGTTGAAACGCTTGGTTCTGCTACTGTAATTTGTATTGATAAAACAGGAACTATCACGCAAAATTTAATGCACATTGAATTTGTGTATGATGAAGCATCGAAGCAATCCATTCAAAATAATGATTCAAACAAACTGCCGGAGAATTTGATTGAATATGCAATGTGGTCGAGCGAAACCGAACCTTTCGATCCCATGGAAAAAGCTATTCATGATCTGTATAAAAAAATTTCTGCTGTTGATAAACGTTCGCAGTTTAAACAAGTACATGAGTATCCTATAGGCGGTAAACCACCAATGATGACCCATATTTTTAAAAATGAAAATGGCGAAACAATCATTGCAGTGAAAGGTGCACCGGAAGCAATCTTGCGTAACACAAATTTGTCTGTAACAGAAATCAAACACATCGAAGAACAATCATTACAGTTTGCAAAACAAGGTTATCGTGTGTTGGGTGTTGGTAAAGCAATCTGGAATGAAAAACATTATCCTGTTTCGCAGGAAGAATTCACGTTTGAATTTTTAGGATTGATTGCATTTAACGATCCGCCAAAACAAAATATGGTTGATATCATTCGCACATTTCATGAAGCGGGAATTCAGGTAAAAATTATTACAGGCGATTATGCTGAAACGGCTGTTGCTATTGCTAAACAAATCAATTTGAATACTGCTTATGAATATTTAACCGGCAAAGAAGTATTGGAACTTTCGCCGGAAGAAGTAAGGCAAAAAGTAAAAACAGTAAACATTTTTGCACGCATGTTTCCTGAAGCAAAATTAAAAGTGATAAATGCTTTAAAAGAAAATGGTGAAGTGGTTGCAATGACGGGTGATGGCGTAAATGATACGCCTGCATTAAAAGCAGCGCATATTGGTATTGCAATGGGCAAGCGTGGAAGTGAAGCCGCTAAAGCAGTTGCATCTATTGTAATTACGGATGATGATTTGATTCACATGACGGATGCTGTTGCGCTTGGCAGAAAAATTTATGATAATCTCAAAAAAGCAATTCAATACATCGTTTCGATTCACATTCCCATTATTTTAATTGTAACACTGCCATTATTATTTGCATGGAAATTTGTAAACTTTTTTTCACCTGTGCATGTAATTTTTCTTGAACTGATTATGGGACCAACCTGCTCTATCATTTATGAAAACGAGCCAATAGAACCTGGAACAATGCAACGTGCACCAAGAAAATTGATAACAACTTTTTTATCAGGCAAACAATTGCAAACAAGCATTGTACAAGGCTTAATGATAACGGCAGGTTGTTTGGGCTTAGGTTATTATTTTATGCAGCACAATGCTGATGTATCAACGGTTCGCACAATAATTTTCATCACATTATTATTCAGTAATATTTTCCTAACGTTGGTGAACCGTTCTTTTCAGTATTCAATTATAACAACACTTCGTTATAAAAATTACATGGTACCAATTGTAATTCTTATCACGCTTGCATTTATTTTTTGCCTTTTATTTATTCCTTTCATACGCGCATTGTTTCTGCTGCAAACAATTTCTTTAAATGCAATTATTGCATGTTTAATTGTAGCATTTATAAGTACAATGTGGATCGAGCTTTTTAAACATAAAAAGCAAACAAGTGCAAACATGATAAATAATATTCACCGGAATGAGTAACATCATCATTAAATACTATTCATCTTATTTTTATAGCAGTCTAAAATTTTATTTATGGAAAACATCAATTTTATTGAAAACCTTGCATCACGTTTAGGACAAACAGCAACTGTAAAAAATGTGTATGGCGAACCTGTTATTGCAGGCGATAAAACCATTATACCTGTTGCACAAATCATGTATGGTTTTGGCGGTGGTTATGGTTACGGGCAAAAGCCAAAAAAATTTCAAACACAGGAAAACCTTTCTGTGCAGAGTGATGAGAAAAAGAATAGTGGTGAAGGTCTTGGTGGCGGCGGCGGAATAGTTGCTAAACCAAAAGGCGTTTATGAAATTTCAAATAAGTGCACAAAATTTATTCCTGCAAATAACACAAGACTTTTAATTGCGATGTTGCTAACGGGTTTTGTAATTCGGGGCTTAATGCATAACAGAAGAAGATGATTCTTGCATAGGATGATAAGGCTTTCTAAAAAGTTTTGATGGTCGTATAGCGTCTATATCAAATGCAAGATTGCTTTTAAAAATTACATTATCGCTTTCATTGGTTAATCCAAAACCATCGATAGGATTTTTCTAACTGCTTTCTATAATTATGCCATTATTAATTCCTCGTTAAAATGGTTTTCTTTTTCATAAGAATAACTTAAAACATCGCTTTTAAAATCCCTACTTCAGTTTTTAAACAATCTTAATTTTTAAGTTGCGTCTTATTTATAATAATAGAAACCTATGCAATTATTTTCTTCCATTTTATTTTCATCAATTTTATTTTTAACAACAGCCTGGCAAACAGATTTTGAAAAAGCAAAAGCTGAAGCGAAGACAGAAAACAAATTCATTCTCTTAAATTTTTCCGGTTCTGATTGGTGTGGACCATGCATTCGATTGCACAAAGAAATTTTCGGCAGTGAAGTTTTTACAAAATATGCTGATGAAAAACTGGTATTGGTGAATGCTGATTTTCCACGTTTGAAAAAAAATATGCTTTCCAAAGAACAGCAAAAACAAAATGATGCACTTGCTGATAAATATAACAGTGACGGCGCTTTTCCGCTTACACTTTTGTTAGATGCTGATGGCAAAGTGATAAAAAAATGGGAGGGCTTTCCGTCTGAAACTCCGGACGAGTTTACCGATGATGTTAAAGCTGCAGCAGACGCCAGCCACTAAAATCACTTAAACAAATCTTTCTCTTTTTAAAATCCGTTTGTATAAGCGGCATAAAAACTGTAACTATTATTTCTACAATTCAAGAATTGGACATAATTCATAACAATGCCCTAATTCATTATATGAAAACACACATCTTACATGAAGCAAAGAAAATTTTCATCGCTATACTTTTTGTTTGTGTTGATAGCAGGCATCATTTTCAATATATCATGCACATCAGTTAAACCTTATCAAAAAAATAAATTGAATGATGCAGAGATGAGTTTATCGAACAGGAAAGTAGAAAAAACAGAATTAAATTTTCAATCATACAGAGAAGGCGCTTCGGGTGCTAACGCGGGCAAAACAGGAGGCGGCTGCGGTTGCAATTAAACTAATCATTCATGAAGAAACTTACACTCGCAGCAATTGGAATGTATTTAAGCATTTTGTCTGCATTCTCGCAAAATACGCCAGATAGTTCTTATAAACCGCGCAAGCTAAAATTTGAAGAAGCAAATTTTGTTTCAAGTTATTATCATCAAAATGGTGACCATGCTTCAGTAACCGGTGGCATCGGCTCCGAAAAACTTACGGATTTATCAAACTCGATTGATATAACAGTAAGCGGATATGATAAGCGCTACAGAAAAAACAGTTTTGTTTTTGATCTTGGTATCGATCATTACACATCAGCTTCATCTGATATGATTGACCTGCACACCATTTCATCTGCATCACATGCTGATACCCGCATTTATCCTTCGCTCAACTGGACGATGGAAAATGAAACGAAGGGAACAACATTTGGCGCTGGTGTTTCTTATTCGAATGAATTCGATTATCAATCACGTGGCGTGAACATCAACTTCGCCCAAAAAACAAAAGATAAAAGCGGAGAATTTTCTGCAAAGCTGCAGGCATATCTTGATCAGGTTAGCCTTGTTTATCCAATAGAATTAAGACCGGCAAATAGTGGTGGCGGCGGTGGTGAGGGTGATCATGAAAATCATTACGCATCTACTGCAAGAAATTCGTTTAGTTCTGATGTTGGATGGTCGCAAATTATTAATCAGCGTTTGCAGGTTTGGGTTGATGGGGGAGTGATTTATCAAAAAGGTTATTTAAGCTTGCCGTTTCATCGTGTGTATTTTAATGATGCAAGTGTGCATGTTGAAAACCTTCCTTCAACGCGATTAAAAATTCCGCTGGGTTTAAGAGCAAATTATTTTTTGGGTGATAAATTTATTATTAGAACGTGGTACAGAAATTATCATGATGACTGGGGCATTAATTCAAATGCTGCACAGCTGGAAACATCAATAAAAATTAATCCATTTTTTTCTATCACGCCTTTCTATCGTTATTACCAGCAAAGGGCGGCAAAATATTTTGCACCATATGAAGATCATACAGCCACTGATGATTTTTATACAAGCAATTATGATCTTTCGAAATTCAATAGTAATTTTTTTGGTGCAGGATTTAGAATTGCGCCGCCAAATGGTGTCTTCAACAATCAACATATAAACGCTTTGGAGTTGAGGGTTGGTCATTACAAAAGATCAGACGGATTGAATTCAAATATTGTTTCGCTGAGTTTGAAGTTTAAATAAACTTCAAATCATTTATTTGAAAGTTTGATTCTTCGTGGCTTAAACAAATGCATTATTAGTTGGAAGATTTATTTATCAGCTCTCCATTGTTAAGTATTACATCATCCAAATAGCCTGTACAAATGCCTTTGAAAACAATCTCCATATTTTTTTGAATAGAACCTGGTGCATGCACAAATGTGCAGTTGATTCCAAATAAAGGATCGTGCGATTGGAGATAGACAACAGTTTGCCCGGCATTATTTGTTTTTACATTTGTTACTTTTCCTGTTACTTCAACCGCTTTGTTTAAAAATAAACTGTCTGCATTTTTTTCGTTATTCCGAAAAGAATCAAAGAGCGCGATCGCAGATATCTTAATTCCTTTTTCTTTACTCACATCTCGATGTGGTTTGTTCCAAACATAATAGCCGTAACAAAAAATAAATATTGCAAGCACTAACATTACCGATACGGCAATTCTTTTCCAATTCATGATAATTATATATTGACTTGTTACCAAAATTTATTTTAATAATTCACCGGCTTTGGTTTTTTAATTGTAAACACTCTTGAAATATTAAAGCCAAAATGAATATCACCTTTACCCCATTGCCCATAGTTTTCTGCAACTACTGTTCGTTCAGTCATACCTGTTGAATTGGTAAAGTGCAATTGAAATACATGTCCGCCGGTTTCAATTTCATAGCCAATAGAAAAAGTATTGTATGTGCCTGGAAGTTTATAACCCGGAAGCTGGTAATAATATTCGAGATTGATACTTGAGCGTGGCGTGATTTTAATTCTTGCACCTGCACCAAGCGCAAATAAATCATTCGACGATGTTGCATTATAAACAATGTTTTCATGAATCATCGTTGGCATTAATTGCAACGAAAATGCATTTGCAAATTTTCTTGCAATTAATATTTGATAAGCAAATGAAAGTTTATCTGTTTGCCGCGGATGAATTGTAATTTGTTTTTCTGATTTAAGCGCTGTTGTATCTGTTTCATACATAACTGTAGATAATAAAGTAAGCGAAACCGGCATTGCATGTTCACCTTTAGATTGCCAAAGCAACCTGTATTTTAAAAAGCCATCATACTGTTTTTCAAATGTGCTTCTTCCAAAGCCAACATTCAATCGGTTTGTTAATCCGTAATCTAAACCAATGCGCATTGAAGCCGCATCTAAACCAAACATGTTGTAAAAACCATCATTCAATTTACCAAAACGATGTGATACAAGCAGGTTAAGCACGCCTGCTTGCGTGGTTTCAACTGTATGCCCATCTATTAATCTTGTACCGGCAAAAGTCGCATCAGTAAATTGTTTTTTGGGTGATGCTTTTTTTGTTGATGCATCAAGCAAAGAATCAAGATTTATGTTTTGCGCATTTGAATGAAAGCAGCTAAACAAACTCAGCGCAAAAAATATTATTACATAGTTTTTCATAAGATCTTATTGTTTATCGTATTCACAATTCACATTGATTTCAATTTCTTCTGCGATTTTTTTCTGCACGAACGATTCGCCAATAACATTGTAATCTCTGCGCTGAACTTTAAAACTTGCAGCAGCGGCAACAATTCCATTTTTAACGGTTATCGTTCCATCGGCAGAAACAGGTTTTGTTACATCTTTAACAGTAAGATTTCCGGTTACGGAAACATCGTATGTTCCGTCTTTTGAAAAATTAACTGAAGAAATATTGGTGATCTTTCCTTTAAAATCTGCTTTTGGAAATTTATCTGAAGCCATATAATCATCATCATTAAAATGTTCTTCCATTGCTGCTTTTGGAAAATGAAAGCTTTTAATGGCAATCTTAAATTCAACATCACCTGTGCCTGCGTTTAATACACTAACAGCTTCATTGTTTTCTGCTTTAATATCTTCCAGCGGCGTGTGAGAAAAAAAGGAAATGTTGCCGTTGCGTGTAATAAAAATTTGGTTGTATGCGGATGAAGCAAAAATTAAAAGCAGGCTTATGCAAAATGTTTTTTTCATTGCTTGAAATTTTATATTAATTATCAGGCGCGCCAAGATTTACCCAGGCTCTTATTTTGTTTATATCACATTCTGGTAATTGATTTCCGCCCTGCGGCATAGGATTTGGATTTCCGCCCTGGTAAGAAACAGAAGACACAAGTGAGCCATAAACATATTTTCCATCTAATGCCAAAGATTTAATGGTAGCATAATCATATAAATTAATACCGCTGGATGAAGACGAACCTTTATGGCAACCCTGGCAGCTCGCATTAAGTATATTAACGATGTCAATGTTATATGATACATTAGTTGTGTCGCACGGTGTTGCCGGGTATTGCACTTGCGTTTTATCGTAATAGCAACTGCCAAATGCAAACACAAATATTATTGCCGTTGTATAAAAAAATATTTTCTTCATCATTGTTATAATTGTTCAATTAATTATTAGGGGCACCCGCATTAATCCATTTCGTTATTTGCTCTATGTTGCAATCGCTAAGTTTTTGCCCGCCTTGTGGCATGGCAACATAACCTTGCGACCAGTTAATGCTGCCGGCAAGTTTTCCGTTTAATGCAACTGTTTGTACGCCGCTGTATGTGCTAAGATTTACGCCACCATTTTGTGTGTTATTGTTATGGCAACCTGTGCAATTCAGTTGCAGAATTGGTTGTACTGCACCTGAATAAGTAAACAAAGATGTATCGCAACCAAACGAACAGTTTGTTGTGTTTTGCGCTCCTTCATTAATCCATTGCGCAATTAAATCTGTTTGTTGTTTTGTAAGCGGCTGATCAGGTGGCGGCGGCATTATATCTTCATCGCCTGAAGTTGTTATAACTCTATAGATTTTACTGTTTTTAGCATTGCCCGGCACTATACCTTTTGCAATAATATGATTGTATGAATCAAGTATATAACCCTCTTGATGTGATGCTGCATCGTGGCAACCTGACTTCGCACAATTACTTTGGAACAGCGGGAGAATTTCAGATTCAAAACATACAAGAGAATCGTTATTACCTCCGTTTCCATTACCACCATTTCCATTGCCGTTACCGGTAGTGTCTCCACCATTTTTGTTTCCGCCATCAGGATTTAAAACCTGGTGTTTGCAGGCAAAGAATACTATAATAGCGCTAACAAGCACAACTTTTTTATTAATGCGCATAACATTTTTTTCTGAATAAATAATAGGTGTGCAATTACTATAAAGCAAAAGCACTTATAGTTATCTCATGTAAATAACTTCAATAAAAAATAATAAAGAGTAGCTTGAGTTGATGGCAGTAAGAAAACAAACAAATAGTTTCTAAGTTTTATTCAACATAGAAAATTTTGCTGTGCGCATTATTAGCAAACGATGTGCCTAATAAAATATTTTAAGAAAATTATTTATAAAGATGGTTTAACAATATCTTTTAAGGGCATAAAAAAGCTCTGCTATTATTAGCAGAGCCGTAAACAAACTGCCATCGTTTGCTACTTGTAATGAAGTGGTACCATTAACATTACAATGCAAAATTTTAGAATCTTACACGCAAATTATGTGACTATAATCACTGTTTTTCTTGACCAATATCATCCGCTGCACTTTTCATCATATATAATTTCACGCTTTGAAAACAAAAAATTATTTGTCATGAAAACGATAATCGCTCCTACAGATTTTTCTCCGGTATCTGTAAATTCCTGCTTATTCGCAGCTAAACTGGCAGAAGATATTAAAGCTGATCTTTTGCTGTTTCATACAATGGAACTACCAATAGCTGTTGCTGAATATCCTGTAACCGAAGATGTGTTTGATGAAGAAGGAATGGAAAAAGAGTTGCAGGCTTTAAAGAATAAACTTGCTGCTGCAACAAACAATAAAATAAAGATCAAAACAAAAAATATTCTCGGTTCACCCGAATATGAAATAAAAGAGCTCACTAAAACTGCAAAGCCATTTGCGGTTGTTATGGGCACACACAGCTATAGTACACTTGACCGGCTCTTCCTGGGCAGTACAACTGCTTACACTGCAAAACATTTAAATTATCCTGTAATTGTTGTGCCGCAAAACGCAAGTTATAAAGCAATAAAAAAGATTGCGTTGGCTTCAGATCTAAAAAATGTTTATGATTTGCCGGCATCTGAAATTGAAATGATTGTAAAACTATTTAATGCAGAGCTTGAGATTTTTTATGCAGGTAAAAATGAAAATGTGATCAACAAAAATGCTATCGGAAATGTGATGTTAGACCACCGGCTGGTAAGGCTCGATCCCAAATTTTATACAGTGGAAGATGAAGATACTTTGCGCGGCATATCTGCACTCGCAGAAAAAAATGCGATTGATATGCTTATCGTAACTGCTAAAAAACATGGGCCATTTCATAAATCACAATCACGCGAATTTGTTTTTTATTCATCTGTGCCGGTAATGATAATTCATGAAAATGATTTACAAACAGGCAACAAATAACTAAAATTTTTTTATGCGAAAAATTGTGCTCGCAACAAATGCAAATGAAGTAAAGAGCTCTGCTGTGGATTTCGGCTGCTACATTGCCAATCTTACAAAATCTCCGCTTAGAGGTATTTTTCTCGAAAAGAATCCTAAAGTAACTGAAACATTAATTGCAGCCGGCGATGAAGAATACGAAACTGCTGATGCAGATATAACAACTAATACAAATCTTTTTTGCAACAGGTGCCTGCATAACGATGCAAGACATTCAATTCTTCATGTGCAAGGCAATCCGTTACACGAGATGATCCAAGAAAGTCGTTATTCAGATATTATAATTGCAGATGGTAATACTTCTTTTAGTGGAGATAGTGGTTGGCCATCTGCATTTGTAAAAGCATTATTAGAAAATGCTAAATGCCCTGTAATTATTTCGCCGTTTGATTTTGATGAAATAAATGAAATAGTGTTTGCTTATGATGGAACTGATTCTTCCATCTTTGCACTGAAGCAATTTATTTATCTCTTTCCTGAATTTAGTGACGTAACTATTACCTTGCTGCAGGTTTTAAAAGATGAAGACAGCGATATCACTGAAGAAGGAAAACTGAAAGACCTGCTAATGATGTATTACGATGCGGTGCATTATGAAACTTTATACGGCGATGCAGATATGGAATTATTTAAAAAATTTCTTTCGCACCGTAATAAAATGTTGGTGATGGGCGCGTATGGCAGAAAAAGAATTGTTAGTGAAAGCACTGCTGATATTCTTTTAAAAACTTTAAACATCCCGATGTTTATTGCACACAACTAAAGATTTTTAATTTTTAACCAATAAATAATTGGACGCTTTCTGGACGCATAGCGAAGCTGATTTATATCAGCAATTAAACACTTCAGTAAATGGTTTAACTGAAGTTGATGCATACCGGAAACAAATGCAAAACGTAAACCAGTTTAAGATTCAACAACCCTGGATAAAAGATCTGTTATTGCTTTTATCTCAGTATAAAAACCCATTAATCTTATTACTCGTTTTTGCAGTTATTCTTTCAGCCGTTTTAGGCGAATATTCAGAAAGCATAATCATTCTTATCGTTTTATTGCTTACCGGAATTTTAGGTTTTTTCCAGGAAAGAAATGCGGGCAAGGCAGTTGAGGATCTTCGGCGGTTAGTGCACAACAAAGCTGCTGTAAAAAGAGATGGTGTTGAAAAAGAAATTCCGGTTGAAGATGTTGTACCCGGTGATATTATTTTATTAAACGCCGGTGATATTATTCCTGCAGACTGTTTCATCACTCAGTCAAACGATTTGCATCTAAATGAATCGGTGCTTACCGGGGAATCATTTCCTGCAGAAAAATTTGCGGGTACTTGTAATGTAACGGCTCCATTATCAAAAGTCACCAATGCAGTTTTCAAAGGCACGAGTGTTATTAACGGAACAGCAACTGTGCTTGCAGTAAACACGGGCGATAAAACAGTTCTTGGCAAGATCGGTTACTCACTTCAAAAAGAACAAACACCAACCGCATTTGAAAAAGGCATTAACAGGTTTGGTTATTTGCTTATGTATTTAACTGTGGTTATTTCAATTGCTATTCTCATTATTAATTTGTTACTGCATAAACCTTTATTTGATTCTATTTTGTTTGCATTAGCATTGGCAGTTGGCTTGGCGCCGGAACTTTTACCGGCAATTGTAACCATAACATTAGCTGCAGGCGCAAAAAGAATGGCTGAAAAAAAGGTAATTGTAAAAAAATTAAGCGCTATTCAAAACCTTGGTGAGATTGATATTTTATGCAGCGATAAAACCGGAACCATTACAGAAGGGATTATAAAGGTGCATGCGGCAATTGATTTCAACGGAAAACAAAACGATAAAGTGTTATTGTATGCGTTGATAAATGCAAAGTGTCAAACAGGATTTTCGAACCCGATAGATGAAGCCATAAAAAATGCCTGCAACATAAGCACAGATATTTTTAAAAAAATTGATGAGGTGCCTTACGATTTTCAGCGTAAGCGTTTGAGCATTGTTGTATCAGAAAATAATAAGCACATTATGATTACAAAAGGTGCAGTTAACAATGTGCTTTCTGTTTGCACGCAGGTCGAAAATTCGAATCAAGAAATAGAAGCAATTGATGAAGCGTTTAAAAAATCTATTCAAACACAATTCGAAAATTTAAGTGAGCAAGGCTATAGAACCATTGCTGTATGTTATAAAGATGTGAGTGATGACCCTGTTATTAATAAAGACGATGAAACAAATATGATATTCCTCGGTTTTTTAACGATGTCTGATTCGCCTAAGAAAGGAATTATTGATTCTATTAATCGCCTTAAACAAACAGGTATTGCATTAAAAATTATTACGGGTGATAACCGGCTTGTTGCAAAACATCTTGCTGCGCAAATAGGGTTGAGTACTGTAAAAATTGTTACAGGAAATGATCTTGAAACAATGACAGATGATGCGCTGCGTATGAATGTAAGGCAAGCAGATGTATTTGCAGAAGTGGAGCCGGAACAAAAGCAAAGAATTGTAAAAGCGTTTCAGCAAATTGGTCATGCAGTGGGTTATTTGGGCGATGGCATTAATGATGCAAATGCTTTGAAAGCAGCTGATGTTGGTATTTCAATTGACAATGCGGTTGATGTTGCAAAAGAAGCAGCAGATCTTGTTTTGCTTGATCAGAATATTGATGTGATTCGCGAAGGTGTTGAAGAAGGAAGAAAAACTTTTATGAACACCATGAAATATATTTATGTTACTACAAGCGCAAACTTTGGTAATATGATCAGCATGGCGATTGCATCCTTACTGTTACCTTTTTTGCCGCTACTGCCCGTGCAGATTTTATTAAATAATTTTTTAAGCGATTTACCTGCGATTGCTATTGCATCAGACAATGTAGATAAAGAACTTGTTATTAAGCCAAGAAGGTGGGATATAAAATATATCCGGAAATTTATGATCGCGTTTGGTTTGCAAAGTTCACTGTTCGACTTTCTTACGTTCGGTATGTTGTATACTTATTTTCATGCAACGCCGCAGGTTTTCAGAACAGGATGGTTTATGGAAAGTTTATTATCACAAATTCTAATTCTGCAGGTATTAAGAACACGGCACATCTTTTTTAAAAGTAAACCATCAAAATATTTACTCACGGCAAGCTTGTTTACATTTACCGCGTGTTTAATTATTCCTTATTTGCCTTTTGCAAAAGATTTTGAATTGTTCCCTTTACCATTTACTGTTTTCTTCAGCGTATTGCTGATTGTACTTGTTTATGTTGTATTTGCCGAGTTAACGAAGAGATTTGTGATGAAGAAATGGTAAAAAAAAGCGCAGGTAAAATATCGGCGCCAAAAACTGAACGATAAT